>NZ_JAZDRH010000023.1:0-48147 GCF_047470865.1 Pseudomonas sp. F1_0610 | reverse complement strand
TATATCTACTATTGATGTATACTTTTCAGCCTTGGAAAGGCTAAAGAATATGAATACAATTATAAGTAATACAGTATAAGACCGATACTGACTATGATTATTGCTCTTGTTAGTAAAGCTTTCAGATTCATTTCAGCTATCCTTGTTTTATGTTAAATCTAAACTGTAAATGAAGTAGTTGTTATTTTTTCTGTGTAGATATTTCTTCGCAGCTGGGACTGTGGCCTAGCTTACAAGCGCTGGCAAACCACTGGTTAGCAGCCGCTAAATCTTGTACCACACCTTGGCCATTAGCATGTATTTTTCCTAATGTTGCATGGGCTAGGCTGTTGTCCTGAGCGGCTGATTTTTCTAACCAGTAGCGGGCCTGTTTATAATCTTGCTTAATATTATGTTGGCCTAGGTAGTACAGTACTCCCAATAAAGCTTGTGCTTTGTCATTACCCTGATTAGCCGAACGCTCAAGATAAGACTCTGCCAGAATTGCGTTTGTTATCCCGCTTTGCCCTGTCAGATACATAATGCCAAGATAAAGTAATGCATCTGGTTGCTCTTTTAAAGAGGCGAGTATGAACCAGTGGTGCGCTTTTTGATAGTTTTGTGCAATACCTTGGCCTTGATAATACATAAAACCAAGTATTGATTGAGCCTGAGTATCACCATAGTTAGCGGCTTTTTCTAGCCACATCAGGGCCTGTGTATAATCTTGTTTGACATAAATGCCTTGGTAGTACATTGCTCCTAATTTTGCTTGTGCTGCTGAGCTACCTTGCTTGGCTGCTGATTCAAACCACTGATACGCCTGCTTATAATCTTGTGTAACACCTTGTCCCTGAAAATACAGATTACCCAACTGCGCCTGTGCGTTGACTGCTCCTTTTTGCGCTGCTTTTTCTAGCCAAGAGGCGGCTAGAACCACATCTTGCTTAACACCTTCGCCTTGCAAATAAAGGGTGCCGAGCATAGCTTGCGCTGTTGTGTTGTCTTGTGCAGCCGCTAACTCGAACCAGTGACGCGCGCTTGTATAATCATAAGCGCCTGTATGCCCATAATAGTGCATTATGCCTAGCAAAGATTGCGCTTCTGCATGCCCTTGTTTAGCCGCTTTATTTAGCCAGTGCTGTGCTTGAGAAAAATCTTGTCTACTACCTTTACCCGTATAAAGTAGTCTACCTAAGCCAAACTCAGCGGCTGCTTCGCCTTGAGCAGCGGCAAGTTCGTACCATTTTTGTGCCTTAACATAACTACGTGCCACTCCTGAACCTTGATAATACATATCGGCTAAAATTATTTGTGCTTTTGCATCACCTTGCTTTGCCGCTTGCTGCACGCTAGGCAGTATATTTGGCGTTTCAGGCTGTATTTGTATGGCGGCTTCTCCAGCAATAGCTGAACTTATAAATGTTATATAACAAGCCATCATTAGTGTGATTAAGCGCTTCATATCAGCTCATTTTTATCTGGTTTGCACATATATTAGCTTAGCAGCAGATTGTCGCATTGACGAAGATATAGGTAACTAGCTTTGATATGTTGAGTTTGCTTGGAAAAACAGCGCAGCAATCACAACCGAGTAAGAAAAGGTAGGGTAGTTATTTTAGGTTGCAGCGAGATGGATTGTATAGGTCTGACTTGTGTAATACAGAGTGAGCCTTTAAGTATATGGCGATTCTTAGACAATGCGCCACTGGCCTATCGAGTTAAGTGTTTCAAGGCGCCTCTATGTATCCTAATAATTCGATTGTTTCGGCAGGATACAACAGGGGATACAACAAGACAAATTAAATACAGAAAGATAAAGCACCGTCAGTGGCGGGTATTAACACATGGGGCAACATAGTAGCTATGGGCTGCTGATCATGCAGAACGGTGTGAACGCTGATGAATAGGCTATTTTAAAGTTTAGTTTTACGCCAGAAATAAAAAAGCCCCAGCTAGTGCTGGGGCTTTCTATGAATAATGGTGCCCGGAGACGGAATCGAACCGCCGACACGGGGATTTTCAATCCCCTGCTCTACCGACTGAGCTATCCGGGCAACGGGGCGCATTAAACAGCTTTTTCAGAATTCTGTCAAGCAAGTTATTAAAAAATAACTAATTATTTTTCTTCTGGGGTGTAACCTTCGGCTTTGGCAAAGTCTTCACCGGCGAAAAACTTATCCATTTCCTGCATTAGAAATTTACGATCATCGGCATTCATCATGTTTAGCTGGCGTTCATTGATGATCATGGTTTGGTGTTTTTGCCAATCATCCCACGCTTGCTGGGAGATTTGTTGATAGAGTTCTTCGCCTTTAGCGCCAGGAAAAGGAGGGCGTGCTAATGCAGGTAATTCTTTATGGTATTTGCGGCACATGATCATGCGGGTCATTTAAATATCTCCTAGATTCAGGCGTTGAGTGGCCGTTTTAAGTAGCTTCTTTACAGGGGCTGCTAGTCCAAGCTTAGGTGCATCTGCAAGGTTATACCAGACCCAGTCGCCTTCGGCTATGCCGTGTTGTTGCTGACTGGTACGAAACAGCCAAGGCTCAAGATGTAATTGAAAATGGCTAAATGTATGGCTGATAGGGCTTAGTTGGGTTTGATTTTTGATGGTTAGTTTATGCTGTTGCAAAAAACTATCGAGTTGTGGTCTGTCCTCAAACTCTGGAAAGCTCCATAAACCACCCCATAGGCCTGTTGAGGGGCGTTTATATAATAAAAGTTGGTTAGCTTGATCTGCTACCAGCAGCATTAGGCGTTCACGTTGTGGCAGTGCTTTACGAGGTTTGGGTTCGGGAAAGGCTGTGGGGGTACCTAATAAGTGCGCTTGGCAGCCTTGTTGTATAGGACAAAGCAAACAACTAGGTTTACTACGGGTGCAAAGTGTTGCACCTAAATCCATCATAGCTTGTGTGTAATGATTTACTTGCTGATTGGGTGTGAGTTGCTCAGCAAGTAACCATAGTTTTTGTGTATTTTGAGTTGTTCCAGGATAACCTTTTATGGCTTTATAGCGTGTTAATACACGTTTAACATTACCATCAAGAATAGGAGCACGAATGCCCATGCTGATGCTAGCAATAGCTCCAGCAGTTGAGCGGCCAATTCCAGGCAGAGCACTGAGTTCTTCTACTGAGCGTGGAAATTCACCAGCGTAGTTTTCGACTATGATCTTGCTGGCTTTGTGTAGATTACGTGCGCGGGTGTAATAGCCTAAACCTGTCCATAAATGTAAGACTTCATCCTCACTAGCTTGGGCGAGGTCTTGCACGCTAGGAAAAGCTTGCATAAAACGCTTAAAGTAATCCATAACGGTACTGACTTGGGTTTGTTGAAGCATAATTTCGGAAACCCAAACCCGATACGGATTTATCTTTTGTTGCCAAGGTAAATCTTTGCGGCCGTGCTGTTCAAACCACTTAAGCACGGCCGTACTAAATGTACTATCAGTCATTTATCGAAATAGGCCTTTCAGGGCATCCTGCAATTCTGGAGCTACTTTCCCTTTGAGCTTTTCATCAAGTTTTTCTTCAAATTTTTTGCCGGCCATTTGTTTAGCTATGTTGCCCAGCTTATCTTGGTCAATACGACAGGCTTTGGCGCCTAATTCAAGAGGTCCACGGCAACGCACAGGCCACTCTAAGCCAACAAAGTTTTTGTTAACTTGGCAGGCCGGATCAGGCATGGCACGCTGGTCGCCTTCAATAATAAGGCTGGCTCTATAGTCAATGCCAAGGTTGGCTAGATCAACTGAGCCGTTGCCTTTGACGGTTAAACCAGGGGTGCTAATACGTAAGTCAGGATTGCTTGCAATGCCCTTATTGAAACGGATATTGCCACCTAAGTGGGTAAATGGCGTGCTTTTGTTTTCAAATTTACTGGACATTTTTTTGCCGTTAATCAGCGCGATACCTGTACAAAGTTGCTGATCAATATTGGCATCTGCTAATACGCCATTGGCTACGTTGAAGCTACTGCTACCTGACAGGCTTTTTACCCAAGCTTGTTGGCTATTACCTACCATGGAAAGATCAGCATTAAAGTTAAATTGACCTTTAATCAGCTCAGGTTGGTCCATAGCTTTCAGTAAGCGTTCTATTGGTAGGTTTTTCACTGAAGGTTTAATTTTCAGTGTGGGTGTATTAGTGCGGGCATCAATAGTGGCTGTAGTGGAAATGTTGCCATTAAACAGGCCAGCTTGTAATTGGTTAAGGTTGATTAAGCCATTGTTTGCTTTGACTTTTAGCTGTACAGCAGTAAGAGGAAGGCTGCTAATTGTCATGCTATCTAGTTGCACATTGGCATCAATGTTTAAGCCGCGCAAGCTGGCAAGTGGTAATACAGCTGTATTGTCCCATTGGTAAGCAGTTGCTTGGTTGGGTAAAGATGTTGTGCCGCTAGTGCCCATTTGCTGGCTTTGTTTTTCAATTTCAGCTTTACGAGCAGCGTTTTTATCTGTTGTGCTGGTTGGAGGTAGATAGCTATCGATATTGATGCTATCACCTTTTAAGTTCACAACAAGTAGTAGGTTTTTACTCAGGTTGTTAGCTGCAAGATCACCATTAAGCTGAGTTTTATCTAGCTTAATTTGTAAGCCTTTGATAGCCATGTTTTCTGTTGTGCCTTTTAGTTGCGCTTGTAAACTCAAGCTGCTTAGGCTGTTTTTATCAGACATGCTTGGTAACTCTTGGCCAAGCCCAGTTAAAAATTGGCCTAAGTTAAAAGCCGCAATAGATATGGCGCCATTGATTTGTGGCGTTTTATCAAGTTGAGCAAGCTCTAAATCGCCCATTAATTTCATTTGGTTTACTGTCAGTTGAATACCTTTCCAACTGGCTATTTGTTTCTCTAAGTCAGCTTGCAAAGTGCCACGTGCAGTAATAGCAGCTGTTTTGTTATTAAAGGGCTCACCAGAAACTTCACTGCTGAGTTTTAGGTCGCTGAATTCATACAACTGTTTTTCTAAATTAAACAGCGCACCACCTGTGAGTTCAAAGTTAGCACGCACTAGTGGCTTAGTGCTGCCAAAGTAGCCTGACAGTTTTAATGCAATAGTTTTATCTTCGCGAATAGAATCAGTGGTTAATTGCACGCTTTCTAAACTAAATTGCTCGCCTGTAGCATCATCTTTATAAGTAACGCTGGCACCATTTACAATCAGGCTGTCAATATCCAGTTTTAAAGCGGATTTTTTTTCTTCAGTCTCAGAGTTGTCCATCGTAGGCGTTTGCGGTTGATCCGTTGAGGCTGTTGTTTTAGCACCAATACCTTCCCAGTTAGCCTTGCCTTTAGCATCCCGATGAAGATTGAGCGTTAGCCCTTCAATGCGAATATCATCCATTTGGATTTCTTTACGCAGCAATGGCATTACACGAACAGAAACGCCTACTAAACGAACATTAGCAAGGTTGTCATCTGGGGTATCAGCACTAGAAATTTTGGCGTCAGTCAGTTCTAAACCTAGCCAAGGAAAGAGGCTCCAACCGATATCGCCTTTAAGCTCAAGTTTAATATTGGCTTTTTCCAAGGCTAGTTTTTGGATATCTTCTTTGTAATCGTTGGGATCAAAATATTGAGTGATAAAAAACCCGACCGCTACAATCAGTAGTAGCAGTCCCAGAAGCAGCAGACCGAGAATTTTGCGGACTGATTTCATGGGAGCAATCCTTATTTGACGTCAAGTATAGTGGAAGTTTAGCAGGCAATACGACGAAGTGTTACAACTGATGCATTAAACACAGATTAATCCGTCAGCTGTACTGCAAAACTTTTAGCTTGTGCCCAGTGTAATAATTCTTTGTGATGATTTGGTATAACTAAGATTAATTTGACCTGATTTTCGTTAGCCAAACGTTGCGCTTCCTCTAAGATTCGACGTGCTACGCCACGTTTGCGAGTTAGTTCACGTACACAAAGATGGGATAAGTACCAAGCATCATCTGTTTTAGATAGTATTCCAGCACCTAGTAAACGGCTATTAAATCGACCTACAACTAAGGTTTTCTGACGTTGTGCCTGAGTAAGTAAGTCAGCTGCATCCACATAAGGAGCAAAGAGCCATTCAGGTGCATCAGCATAAATTTTTACTAAATCAGCCGCATCTTGTGTACTAGGGGCTGTGGCTGTTTCAACGTAAACGGGCATGGTTACTCCTTAAAGATTTTCTATAGTGTAAACCTCATAGTATGGTATCGGTAGCAGTTAGTTCGTTTGCTGCCTATAATGCGGTGTTTGTAAAAAAATAATGCTATGAACTTAGCCATACGCTGTGGAGCTGGTGATGACCGAACGCAAGGTGTCTGTTGAGCGCAATACGTTAGAAACGCAAATTAAAGTAAGTATTAACTTAGATGGAACAGGCGAGGGCCGTTTCGATATTGGCGTTCCTTTTCTAGAGCATATGCTAGATCAAATTGCCCGTCATGGATTGATTGATCTAGATATTCATTGCAAAGGCGACTTGCATATTGACGATCATCATACGGTAGAAGATGTTGGCATCACCCTAGGGCAGGCTTTTGCTAAAGCTGTTGGCGATAAAAAAGGCATTTGCCGTTATGGCCATTCTTACGTGCCTATGGATGAAGCATTATCACGCGTGGCATTAGACTTTTCAGGTCGCCCAGGTTTAGTCATGAATGTGCCCTATACGCGCGCCTTAGTTGGTGGTTTTGATGTGGATTTATTCCAAGAGTTCTTCCAAGGCTTTGTCAACCATGCACAAGTAACGCTGCATATTGATAATCTACGTGGCAGCAATACACACCACCAAATTGAAACTGTGTTTAAAGCTTTTGGTCGTGCTTTGCGTATGGCGTTGACTTTAGATCCACGTATGGAAGGTCGCATGCCTTCAACAAAAGGAAGCCTATGATGCAAACTGTTGCCGTTATTGACTACGGCATGGGTAACCTACATTCAGTGGCAAAAGCGTTAGAGCATGTTGGTGCAAAACGTGTGCTGGTGACTAATGATGCACAGGTTATTCGTGAAGCGGATCGTATTGTATTCCCTGGTGTTGGAGCAATTGGCGACTGCATGGCGGAAATCAAACGCCTAGGTTTTGATCAGCTAGTTCAGGAAGTTAGTCAAGATCGCCCATTTTTAGGTATTTGCGTTGGCATGCAAGCTTTACTTAGCCATAGCGAAGAAAGTGGTGGTGTGTCAGGTATTGAGCTTTTTAAAGGGCAAGTTAAGCGTTTTCAAGACAATGTGCATGAAAATGGCGAGCGCCTAAAAGTGCCGCATATGGGCTGGAGCGAAGTTCAGCAAAGTATTGTTCATCCGTTATGGCACAGCATTCCTGATTTAGCGCGTTTTTATTTTGTACACAGCTACTATGTGCAAGCAGAGCACAAGCAACAGGTAGTAGGCAAAGGCCACTATGGTGTGGATTTTGCTGCGGTACTGGCACAAGGTAGTAAGTTAGCTGTGCAGTTTCATCCTGAGAAAAGTCATACACATGGTTTGCAGTTATTGCAGAACTTTGTGCACTGGGACGGACGTTGGTAAATTTTAGCGAATTTTAAAGGCAAATACATGCTTATTATCCCTGCGATTGATTTAAAAGATGGCGCTTGTGTGCGCTTACGCCAAGGGCGTATGGAAGACTCAACCGTATTCTCGCAAGACCCTGTAAGTATGGCGGAAAAATGGGTAGAAGCAGGATGCCGCCGCTTACACTTAGTAGATCTTAATGGTGCTTTTGAAGGCGAGCCAGTTAATGGCGAAGTAGTCACTGCCATTGCTAAACGCTATCCCAACTTACCTATTCAAATTGGTGGTGGCATTCGTTCATTAGAAACTATTGAGCACTATATACGCGCTGGCGTAAGTTACGTGATCATTGGTACAAAAGCAGTGAAAGAGCCAGAGTTTGTGACTCAAGCTTGTAAAGCTTTTGCGGGCAAAATCATTGTAGGCTTAGATGCTAAAGACGGCTTTGTCGCAACAGATGGCTGGGCGCAAGTCAGCGATATGCAGGTTGTTGATCTAGCTAAACGCTTTGAAAATGACGGTGTTAGCGCCATTGTATACACAGATATTGCTAAAGATGGCATGATGCAAGGCTGTAACCTAGAAGCAACCGCAGCGTTGGCGCGTGCAACACGTATCCCAGTGATTGCATCAGGTGGTATTCACAATCTGGGTGATATTCAAAAATTACTCGATGCAAAAGAGCCAGGAATTATGGGGGCTATTACAGGACGTGCTATTTATGAAGGCACGCTTGATGTTGCTCAAGCGCAACAGCTTTGTGATGCTAACTAATTAAAGGCTAAGCCCACTTTGATGTGGGCTTTGTTTTGTGAATTACCTGAGGAGGCTGTTATGGCATTAGCAAAACGCATTATTCCTTGCTTAGATGTTGATAATGGACGTGTTGTTAAAGGTGTTAAGTTTGAGAATATCCGTGATGCAGGTGACCCCGTTGAAATTGCGCGACGCTATAACGAGCAGGGCGCTGATGAAATCACTTTTTTAGACATTACAGCCAGCGTTGAAGGGCGTGATACGACCTTGCATACTGTAGAGCGCATGGCGAGCCAGGTGTTTATTCCATTAACAGTCGGCGGTGGTGTGCGCAGCGTAGAGGATATTCGCAATCTGCTAAACGCGGGTGCTGATAAGGTTTCTATTAATACCGCTGCGGTGTTTAACCCAGAATTTGTCGCAGAAGCTGCTAGTCGTTTTGGCTCGCAATGCATAGTTGTTGCATTGGATGCGAAAAAAGTAACCGCACAAGGCGAAGTGCCACGTTGGGAAATCTTTACCCACGGTGGCCGTAAACCTACAGGTTTAGACGCTATTGACTGGGCAAAGAAAATGCAAGCCTTGGGAGCAGGGGAGATTCTGCTAACCAGCATGGATCAAGATGGCATGAAAAATGGTTTTGATCTTGGTGTTACCCGCGCTATTAGCGAAGCAGTGAATATTCCAGTGATAGCTTCAGGCGGCGTAGGCAACCTTGAGCATTTGGCGCAAGGTATTTTAGAAGGTAAAGCCGATGCCGTATTGGCGGCCAGTATTTTTCATTTTGGTGAATACAGCATTCCAGAAGCTAAGGCCTATTTAGCTAGCCGTGGTATTACTGTGCGTTAAATTAAGCTGCCTATCAGCCTGCTAAGTAATAGCAGGCTTTTTTATGGATAAAACCATGAGCTATCGTAAACCTGTTATTTCTATTTGGGAGTTTATCCGCACAGGTAAGTTTGGAGCGGTAGCCTTAGGCTGGACAACAGAGCAAGTCGAACAGTATTTTTTTGCTCCAGATGACAAAAGCACCATGCACCATGCTATGGAAATATGGCGTTATAGCACTTTCGAGTTGCATTTTTGCGAAGGCAAACTCTTTTTATTCTGGTGTGATGGTTTACCTTGGCTGACGCGCCCCAATAAGCGTAAGTTCTCACTGAATAAGGGTTTGTTGCGGAACTATAAAAGGTTGTCGGTCAAAAAATGCTGTGCTGAGCTAGAGCGTTTAGGTCTGGACTATCAATTATTCGCTAGGTATTTTGATGATCAACAAGCCGCTGATAATGTGCAGATTCGCTTAGCGCAACAACAGGTTGTTCTTCACTTTGAGCCTTTGGATGAGTGTGCAACCACATTGGGCGATTATCGAATAGTAGCCTTAGGCGCTAGCGAAAACCCCAATAATTACAAAACGCAGGCTATTAGCAAAGAACAACTTTAATTAGGAATTATGATGAAAATTGCCATTTTTGCTGATGTGCATGGCAAGTTGTTGTTGCCCTTTAAAATGGTGGACTGGTATCAGCAGCAAACGGGCGAAAAGATCGATTTGATTCTGCAATGCGGAGATTTAGGTGCCTATCCTGATATAAAAACAATGGATAAAGCAACGTTGAAACACGCTAAGAATGATCGCGATGAGCTAGGTTTTATTGAGCATTTTGTTAAACCTAACGCCCAGATTGAGCAGTTTTTGCACAAGTTAGATATCAACATGCTGTGCGTGCGCGGCAATCATGAAGACCATGCTTTCTTAGATGAGTTAGAACAGCAAACAGCAGAAACAGCCTTTGCGATTGACTGTTATCAGCGGGTGTTTATCTGTAAATCAGGTGTTGTACAACATCTACAGTTGGCTGGTGAGTCGTTAACCGTGCTGGGTATTGGACGTATTGGTGATCATAAAGGCAGATCTGAGCCGCGCTTTATTCAGCCATATGAGCAACAACAACTTAAAAAGCTGCTAAAAAAAGCACCTTTGCTGGATGTACTCATTAGCCATGATAAAGATATTGACAGCCTCCGCGGCTATGGCATGCAAGAATTACGCACAGTGTTAGACGAAATACCTTTTAGCTATATGTTTCATGGTCACACCGGTGAGCCTTATCATCAGCGGCTGGATAAAAATGATATAACGCGAATAGTTAAAGTGCGTGAATTAGAATTTAATCATTCAGGTATTTTAGAAGAAGGCTGTATGCTGATCTTAACTAAAGAGCAAGATCAGCTTAGCCTTGAGAGCGTACCTTTAAGCTTTATCCACCAGTTCCAGAAAGCTAATTGGCGGTTGATGTAATAGTCGCCAATGTTAGTTTGGATTATTGGATGCCTTTTTGAATGTGCTCAGCATGTTGCTCATTGATAGCTATAACAGCTTGGTCGCCATGAAGCATGCGAGTTAAGATAATCTCGCTCGATTTTGTGAATCGATGGCCAATGTGGATTAAGTAAGATTTAAACAGTCAGCTTTTCGGTATGGAGTATAGCTTGCATCCTTTAAATCTCTCCATTTCACACCAATAACACCTTTTTTCTAAGGCAAAATACCACGACATACTTAAGAAGCCATCTTGATTAGTGTAAAGAGCGACACTGCACAGGCTAAGAAAACTTAAAACGTAAAGTAAGTCAATAATTACTAGCATCAAGAGCAAGGTATAAAGTATTTGCGAGCCAGTATTTTCAATGAAGCGATGAAGTAGCCAAGTGCCACCTAGCAGGATAGATAGCTAACATAAGCTGTCCATGATTTTCTATAGACTTTGTTATAGCTATCATGCTGTGAAGCTTGTTCCACTTACTGTTTTCCTGTATTCGTCCATGTGGGTAAAGCAATACGAAATTTAGCTAATATATCGTATTGCTTGCATCAGTCATTTTGCTTATAGCTATTTTAAAACATTAAGCCCTTTTAATAGGTTCAATGCTTGTGCCAATTGGTAATCCTGTTCTTGTAAAGATTGCTTAGCTTTAGCTTTACCTGATGATGGGCGTTCTTCGCCTCCATTGCCATTGCCTAAATGCCCAGCAAGGTCCGCTTCACGTATTGCAAAGGGATTAGTCTCAGCGTTGGTAATTTGCGCGCGCTCTACAATAATATCGGGAATAATACCTTGTGCTTGGATAGAGCGGCCTTTAGGCGTGTAATAAAGCGCAGTGGTAATTTTTAATGCACGCTCGCCATTGAGTGGTAGTACAGTTTGTACTGAGCCTTTCCCAAAACTATCCGTTCCCATTAATACTGCGCGTTTATGATCTTGCAAGGCACCTGCAACAATTTCTGAAGCAGAGGCGCTGCCACCATTAATCAACACAACCAGAGGCATTTTATTATTGGCATTACGGCCGCTGGCATTAAAGCGTAATTCTGAACGTGGCATGCGTCCTTTGGTATAGACAATTAAGCCTTGGTCAATAAATTGATCCACTACTTCAACGGCGGCTTGTAGTACGCCGCCTGGATTGTTACGTAAATCTAGCACAATACCTTTAAGTTCTTGGTTTTTGTTTTCTTTACGGAGTTTGGTAATGGCTTTAGCCACTTCATTACCTGTATTGATTTGAAATTGGCTGATACGAATTAAGCCATAGCCTGACTCTAACAAAGAGCTTTTTACACTCTGTGTTTTGATGGCAGCGCGTTTCACTTCTACATCAAAAGGCACACCACCATCACGTACTATGGTCAGCTTAATGCTCGTGCCCGGTTTGCCGCGCATGCTATTAACAGCATCCATTAAATTCATGCTTTTACTGGGTTTGCCATCAATCTTAACGATAAAATCGCCTGCTTTAATGCCTGCTTTATCGGCCGGGGAGTCATCAACAGGGCTAACAACCTTGATAAAACCATCTTCGGTGCCTACTTCAATCCCTAAACCACCGAACTCGCCTTGTGTATGCTCGTTCAAATCGCGTGTTTCATTTTTATCTAGATAAGCAGAATGGGGGTCAAGATTGTCCAGCATGCCTTTAATGGCGTTATCTAGTAGGGTTTTGTCGTCAATAGGTTCAACATAAGAGTTTTTGATACGCTCAAAAACTTCGGCAAATGTACGTAGCTCATCTAGAGGAACTGTGCCTTGCTCAAGTTTTTCTGCCTGAGAGGTGGCTTCAGCTTTGGGCGCTGCAAGTGCCAGATGAGACGCACTTAGTGCAAGGGCAGCACTTAAAGCAAGAACAGATAAACGAGAAATAGGCTGCATGTAAGTTTCCTGTAGAACAAATAAAGTTAGCCTTGAGAGCGGCACCATTGTGCAGGATCGCTAGGGCGCCCCTGCTGGCGTATCGCAAAATATAGAGCGGATTGATTTTGTCCGCCACTATTACCAACAGTGGCAATGGTTTGCCCTGCCTTGACCGTGTCGCCTACATTACTCAGTAGTGTTTGGTTGTAGCCATATAAGCTCAAATAACCATTGCCATGATCAATAATGACTAACAAACCAGCACCGCGCAACCAGTCTGCAAAAACCACTTTGCCTGAATGGATAGCTTGTACTTGTGTGCCATTAGGCGCTGCAATTAGGACACCATCCCATTTACTACGTTCATCACCACGAGCACTACCAAAACGTGCTGCTATTTTACCATTGACGGGCCAAGGCAGCTTGCCCTTGGCTTGGGCAAAACGTAAGCCTGATAATGCGCTATTACTGTGCGTAGAGGTGCTAGGTCCACTAGGCTCTGAAGGTTTTGGAGATGATGGTATTGTTTGTTGTTGCTGTGCTAAACGTTGTTGTTCAGCAAGACGTTGGCGGCGCTCTTGCTCTTGGCGCGCCAAGGTTTGTTCGATATTTTGTAAGACGCGATTCAGTTCTTTTTGATCTTTCTCGCGCACACTTAACTTATTACTACGCTGCTGCTGTTGGCGGTTGAGCTGGGCGATCTGCCGTTGACGCTCTTGACGTAGGTTGGCAATTTCTTTTTGCTTTTCGCTTAATTGTTGTTTTTGCTGTGCTAGTTGTTTTTGCTTGTTATTAATTTGCTGCTCAATTTCTGCAATTTTAGCGAGGGTTTGCTTAAAGCTTTGTATTTGTTCAACGCGTGCCTGACCAATATATTGGTAATAGGTTAGGTTACGTGAAAGTTGTTCTGGGCGCTGTTGGTTGAATAACAGGCGTAAAGGTTCTTGAGTGCCTGATTGAAAGGCAGCCCTAGCTTGAATAGCGACGAGTTTCTCTTGCTCAGAACGGGCTTGTTCCAGTTTTTTTTTCTGTTCCTGAAAGCTATTTAGTTGCTGAAGATTTTTTTTTTGCTCGCCTTCTAGCGATTCTATGGATTTTTCTAAGTTGCCTAATTCGCTTTCTGTACGTTTTAGATTTTGCTCTGCGGCTGACTTTTGATCTTGAATTTGTTTAATTGTACGTTTTAGTTCATCGATGTCTTTTTGCGCTTGCTCAATCTGTGCGCGTGCTTGCGCCCGCTCATCAGCATGAGAAAGCAAAGGCAAAAAAAGGCTGCTGGCTAACAAATACGCTAGTAGGTTGTGTTTCATAAACCGCCTAAGAAGTCATCGATGCGTCATTGTAAAGGAGCAGCAGTGACAGGTGGAAGCCACCGCTGCGACCTAGTTCTATTTTAAGGTAATAATGCTAGTCCCTGTCATTTCTTGAGGAATTGGCATACCCATTAAGGTCAGCATGGTAGGCGCAACATCAGCTAATACACCGTTTGAGCGCATGTTGACTTGGCGTTTTCCGATATAAATAAAGGGTACTGGCTCACAGGTATGCGCAGTATGGGCTTGTCCTGTGCATTCATCTTCCATTTTTTCAACATTGCCATGATCAGCAGTAATTAATGCTTCGCCACCTACTTTATCTAAAGCTTGGGTGATACGACCTAAGCAAGCATCTAAGCACTCTACCGCTTTTACCGCAGCGCTGAACACGCCAGTGTGGCCAACCATATCGCCATTAGCATAGTTCACAATAATAACGTCGTAGCGTTGCTGTTCAATAGCTTCAACAATTTTATCTGTCACCTCAGGAGCACTCATTTCTGGTTTGAGATCATAGGTGGCTACCTGTGGCGATGGAATCAAAATACGCTCCTCTCCCTCAAAGGGCTCTTCACGTCCACCTGAGAAGAAAAAGGTAACGTGCGCATATTTTTCTGTTTCGGCAATACGTAGCTGAGTTTTTCCATTGTTAGCGAGGTACTCGCCTAAAACGTTATTTAATTCAAATGGAGCAAAAGCACAAGGCGCTTTGATGTTAGCCGCGTACTGGGTGAGCATAATATAGTTGCTCAGTGCTGGTCTGCGATTGCGCTCAAAGCCGTTAAACTCAGCATCAACAAAGGCGCGGGTGATTTCGCGCGCGCGGTCCGCACGAAAGTTCATGAAGATCAGTGCATCGCCATCTTCCATGGTTACGGCTTCGCCAATGCGCGTAGCTTTAACAAACTCATCATTTTCATCGCGCGCATAGGCCGCATTTAAGCCCTCAACAGCACTGTTAGCTGTAAACTGTGCTTTGCTCTCTACTATTAGGTCGTAGGCTTGTTGAACACGATCCCAACGGTTATCACGATCCATAGCAAAATAACGACCAATTAAACTGGCCGTTTTGCCTTTACCTAATTTGGCAAACACAGCATCGGCTGCTTCTAAGCTTGCTTGTGCGCTGCGCGGTGGCGTATCACGACCATCTAAGAAAGCATGGAGATAAATTTTCTCTGCGCCACGTTGGGCTGCCAGTTCTAACATGGCAAAGATATGATCTTGATGGCTATGCACTCCACCATCAGACAATAACCCCATAACATGTACTGCTTTGCCAGCGCTTACTGCCTTATCTACAGCTGAAGTTAATGCAGGGTTAGTGAAAAAATCACCCTCGTTGATGGCTTTGGTAATGCGTGTAAAGTCTTGATATACAACACGCCCAGCGCCTAGGTTCATATGTCCAACTTCAGAGTTGCCCATTTGTCCATCTGGTAAGCCTACATCTAAGCCGCTACCTGATACTAAGTCATGTGGATAATTGGCTAATAAATGATCATAGACAGGTGTGTTGGCACTATAAATAGCATTGTGTTCAGGCGTGGTGCTATGACCAAAGCCATCTAAAATGATTAAGACCAGTGGTTTAGGTGCAAAAGACATAGGGATTCTCGCAGGGCAAAACAGAAATAAGTACTCAGTTTACCGATATCTGCACCTATAGTCATGTTTAAAGGATGCATGGTGGGGCATGCTCTGTGTATACTCAGCCGATTATTTTTTCTTTGGATCTGAAAAATGACTTTCATTGCGCAATTAATAGAGTTTTTAGCAAACCATTACATTTTAACGGGTATCTTTGTCGTACTATTGGTGTTATTTATTTTGCAAAGCTCAAGTCGTAGCGGACGTAATATTACTAGCCGCGAGTTAACGGGGCTGGTCAATAAGGATGAGGGTATTGTTGTTGATATTCGCCCTGCTAAAGATTTTAGCCAAGGGCACATCACAGGCTCATTAAATATCCCAGCAGATAAACTAAAAAGTCGTATGGGTGAGCTTGAAAAACACAAAGCTAAGACCATTATAATTATCTGCGCTAATGGCGTGCATTCAGGTCCTATTTGTACCGATCTGAAAAAAGCAGGCTTTACCGTGGCACGTTTATCAGGCGGTATTACAAACTGGAAACAAGACAACTTACCATTGGTGAAATAATGGCCCAAGTAACAATTTATTCTAGTGATTACTGTCCATTCTGTCATAGAGCAAAGCAGTTGCTCAGCCAAAAGGGCATCCTATACACTGAAATTAAGGTGGATGGAAACCCTAGTGCGCGCCAAGAAATGATCGCTAAGGCGAATCGTACCAGCGTTCCGCAAATTTGGATTAATGAGTTACATGTTGGTGGTTGTGATGATCTGTACGCACTAGAGCATGCAGGCAAGTTAGACACACTGCTGCAAGGTTAATTTTTCTATTAAAGGAAGATGTAATGTCTGAACAAAATATAGGTACAGAAGAAGCACAAACACCACAGTTTTCACTGCAGCGTGTTTATGTCAAAGACTTATCATTTGAAGCGCCAAAAAGTCCTGAAATTTTTCGCAGCGAGTGGGCGCCTTCTGTTGGTTTGGAGCTCAATACGCAGCAAATACGTTTAGATGACTCTGAGTTTTATGAAGTCATATTATCGTTAACAGCTACTGTGAAAAATGGTGAAACTGAGGAAGTGGCCTTCATTGCTGAAGTACAACAGGCTGGAATTTTCTTAGTATCAGGTTTTGAGCCAGCACAGTTGAGCCATACCTTAGGTTCATTTTGCCCATCTATCCTGTTCCCGTATGCACGTGAAGCATTAGATAACATGGTGGTTCGTGGCTCATTTCCAGCACTGATGCTATCACCTGTTAACTTTGATGCGTTATACGCACAAGAGTTACAACGCATGGAAGAAGCAGAGCAAGCCGCTCAGCACTAGGTGTGAGCTAGTTAGTAAAGCCAGCATATTGCTGGCTTTTTAGTTTTATTTTTATGACATTGCGCAAAGGCTATTCTGCGTAATTCAGCTATGCTTAGCTCCTTTCTTTAGCACAATGCATTGCTTATGTATCGTTTAGGTTTATTGACATTCTTAGCATTCGTGTTGAGTACACCTGCATTAGCAGTCACCATTTATAAGTACACGGACGAAAATGGTGTAGTTACTTACACAGATAAGGTTACTAAAGGTGCGCAGATCTTTGTGTTCAACGACAGGATGGTTGAACGCTTAGACAAAGACGTGCGCCTTGAAACTAAGCGACATAAAGCCGGTGAAACCTTAATTGTGCGCAATGACCTATTTGCCCCCGTTGAAATCCAATTAAGCCTTAATGACCTAGTCAATGTATCAGGTGCACCTGATAAGCCAATTAGTTGGGTGTTACAGCCACGTACTGCTATTCGCTTAGTGACCTTAGCGCCTACAGACCCAGCTCAAAAAATGACCTATAAACCTAAGCTGCGTTATGCTTTGGGTGATCCTCGTATGAAACCTACGACTAGCCTGTATGATCTAGCTTGGAAAGGCGGCCCATTTCGTTTAACGCAAGGTGCAAACGGCCGTTATAGTCACTTTACGCCTAAAGGGCGTTATGCATTAGATATCGCCATGCCAGTAGGTACACCTATTGTGGCAGCCCGCTCTGGCGTAGTAGTTAAAACGGAAAATAATCAGACAGGCCGTGGTACCAACCCATCAGGTAACTTTATTCGAGTGTTGCATGACGATGGTACTATGGGTGTTTACTTGCACTTACAAAAAGGCAGTGTGAGCGTGTCCGAAGGGCAGTACGTTGAGCGCGGCAGCTATATTGCTAAATCAGGCAATACAGGTAACAGTACTGGGCCGCACCTGCATTTTGTGGTGCAACGCAATATTGGCTTGGCGGTTGAGTCCATTCCTTTTGACTTCAACCAGCCAATTGATAGCCTGCCAAACTTTGCTGTTGGTGGGGATTGATTAATCCTTCTCAACTGTTTCAGCTAACACAACCTTTGCCATTAAAATGCGTGGGCCTTTCATCTTTTTAATACTGATATGTAGACCGCTAGTTTCAATGGATTGTTCTTCTTCTGGTACACCGCCTAGAGTGTCATAGACTAAGCCTGCTAAGGTTTCGGCCTCTACGTGATCAAGGTTGATATGTAGTTCACGTTCAATCTTAAACAACGGCGTATCCCCACGTACAAGTAGCTTGCCGGGTTTATAGGTGACTAAGGCACGATTCGCTTTGCGATATTCATCTTGAATATCACCTACAAAGATCTCTAGCACATCCTCCATAGTGAGATAGCCAATAGCTTTGCCATCGGCTTCCTCCACTAATGCAAAATGAGCGCCACCACTGCGGAAACTTTGGAGTACTTCAGGAAGTGGTGTATTAGGTGTTACGCGATCAATTGGGCGCATAATATCTTCCAGTGTAAGATCCTGCCCGCTTTGATTAGGTTTTAATTCCGCCATCGCAAGTAATAGATCTTTAATATGCAAAAGGCCAATAAAACGCTCGGTTTCTCGCTCAAAAATAGGGTATCGGCTGTACTTATGCAAACGAATGATGTCCAGTGCTTGGATAAGACTGGTATCGCGCTCTAAGAAAATTAAATCTTCCCGTGAGTTTGCCCAGTCAATGGCTTCTAGTTCATTAAACTCTGCAACAGATGCCATAACCCGCATACTCTCATCTGTAGGGTCATGATGGTGACGTGCATTTAGAATAAGTTTAAGTTCTTCTTTGCTATAACTGGAGTCAGCCTCATTAACTTTGCCTTGCCCCATAAAATGCAAAATGGTGTTAGCGCTGCTGTTGAGCAAAAAAATAGCAGGGTACATTAGCCAGTAAAAAACAAATAAAGGCGGTGCAGTCCATAGAGCTACAGCGTAAGAGCTGCGGATTGCCCAAGATTTAGGTGCTAGTTCACCTACAACAATATGCAAGTAGGAAACTAACAAGAAGGCCAAAATAATGCTGGTTGTTTGGACTATGAGAGGCGAAGTAATACCCATAGTTTCTAAAACAGGGGCTATAAAGAAGGTAAATGCAGGTTCGCTTACCCAGCCTAAACCTAGGGAAGCTAAGGTAATACCTAATTGACAGGCAGACAAATAAGCATCTAACTGGGCGTGTACTTTTTGTAGGATACGTTTTTGCCAATTGCTGTGTTCAGTTAAGCTTTTAACGTGAGTAGCACGGAGTTTTACGAGGGAGAATTCTGCAGCAACAAAAAATCCATTTAATAGAATTAAAGCAATAGCAGCGACTAATAAGCCAAAATCAGCAATAAAGCTAGAAGCAGCTCCGGGGTCAGGATCCATTTGGGTCTCTCAGTTATTAAGGAATGCAAAGAATGAGGCTCGCTAGATAGAAAATCAAGCCTTAAGTTCAAGTAATTTGTTCATAATTATTTTTTGTAAAGTGACAAATAAATAAACTGCCTTGGCCTAAAACACTATTAATTTCTAAGCTGCCTTGGTGACGTAATAGCACATGTTTAACAATAGCCAAACCTAAGCCTGTACCTCCACTTTGGCTATTACGACTAGAATCAACGCGATAAAAACGCTCAGTTAAGCGGGGTAAGTGCTTGCTTTCAATACCTAAGCCATGGTCTTGCACAGAGACATGTATACTGTCATCGTCCTCCCATAGCCTGACCTTGATATCACCACCGTCAGGGGAGTACTTTACTGCATTAAAAATGATATTGGCAAAGGCGCTATGCAGCTCACTGGCGCTTGCGAAAATATGTGCAGCACTTTGAACCTCTAAAGAGATGGAATGCTTTTCGGCAGATAAACTTTGTGCATCATTCACAATATTTTGTAAGAGGGAGGTTAAGTCTACTTCCATGTAATGGGTGGCATGCTCTGTTGTTTCTAAGCGAGCCAGCAATAGCAGGTCGTTGACGAGAAGCTGCATACGCTCGCTTTGCTGCTGCATTTGTTGTAGCGCGCGTGACCAGCGTGGGTTTAATCGCTCGCCAGCATTATCAAGCAAGGTTTCTAAGTAGCCACGAATAACAGTAAGTGGCGTGCGCAATTCATGAGAAACATTGGCAACGAAGTCTTTACGCATTTGCTCAAGATGATGCACACGGGATACGTCACGCACTAGCAGCATTTGCTCGCCAGCACCAAAGCGAGTGCGATGAAACTGTAGTATTAATTGATCGTTATAAGGTGATTCAAGAATAAATTCATCCTCAGTATTACCTAAGTAGAACTCTTTAAAATGAGGATGCCGAATAAGATTATAAATAGCTTGCTGGCTGTCTTGTGGATGCTTAAGGCGCAACATTCGGGTGGCTGCGGGGTTCCACCAGTTAAGAGTGCCATTGGCCTCCAAAGTAATAACCCCATCTTTGAGTGCTGATGTTGAGCTTTGCACACGTGTGATGATGCTTTTTAGCTCTGCTTGTGTTTGTTGATTTTTTTGTTGCAGGTGATAAATGCTGTCAAAGGCAGCACCCCATAGACCATAGCTATTCGGAGGCTCGCTATGTTGCTCCTGTGCAAGCCAACTAAGTAGGCGCAATAATTGCCTAAATTGCCAAGCAACAATTAAGGTTAAACCAATAACGAATGACCATGCATAAAAGCCTGTGATTGCCCCAAGCAATAAACAAGCAATAAAAATCAACGATAGTTTAGCGAATAATCGTTGCGACCAATTTGCTTTCACAATAATAGTGCCTTGCTAGATCTTGGTAGAGAAACGATACCCTGTACCACGTACGGTTTGCACTAAGTTTTCATGTTTTTCACCAAGTGCTTTACGCAACCGCCGGATATGTACATCAACAGTTCTTTCTTCAACATACACATTTCCTCCCCACACCTGATCAAGTAGTTGACCTCGTGTGTAGGCACGTTCTTGGTGAGTCATAAAGAATAGTAAAAGACGATATTCAGTAGGGCCTAAGTTAATAGGGTTACCGCTACTTGTAACACGCTGACTAACTGGATCAAGAATGAGCTCGCCAATTTCAATAGGGTCGTCGTTATCTACAATGCCTGAACGGCGCAGAACAGCTTTTAATCGAGCAACTAATTCTCGTGGTGAAAAAGGCTTAGTAATATAATCATCAGCACCTACTTCTAGTCCGAGGATTTTATTATCTTCTTCACCTTTTGCCGTGAGCATTATAATAGGTAATTCATTTGTCAGGTCATCACGCTTAAGGCGGCGGGCAAATTCAATGCCAGAGGTTCCTGGTAGCATCCAGTCCAGCAGTAATAAATCAGGTTTTTGGTCAACAATAATGCTGTGCGCCTGCTGTGTATTTTCTGCTTCGAGGCATTCGTAACCTGCCATCTCTAAAGCCACCATAATCATTTCTCGAATAGGCGCTTCATCATCAACAATAAGTATACGCTTGCCAGTCATGTCCTGTTCTCAATAATTGCATTAGTTATGTTTACATTAGATAACGAAATTATTGCAGTTATATGACAATGCATCACAAAAGCTACTGCTGTGTATTTAATTCGCTAAGCCATAGTGAGCTACCAATCCAACAAAGATAGCTAAGCCAGCCCAGTGGTTATGCAAAAACATATGAAAGCACACTAGTGGCTCTTTATTACGGGTGCGATAAAACTCATAGCAAAAAAGCACAGCTGCGACTAAAAGTCCTGTGTAGAAATAAACACCTAATTCAAAGCGTGAACCAGCCAATACTAAGCAGCCAAGCATAAGCCATTGCAAGCTAAAGATAATAATGCGATCAGCATCGCCAAAAACAATAGCGGTTGATTTTACACCAATTTTTAAATCGTGCTCACGATCAGCCATGGCGTAGTAAGTGTCATATGCAACTGTCCATAGCAGATTGGCGATATACAACAACCAAGCATAGGCAGGCACGCTTTCAGTTTCAGCCGTAAAGGCTAAAATAATGCCCCATGAATAAGCCGCGCCCAATACCACTTGGGGGTAAAATGTATAGCGTTTGGTAAAGGGGTAGAGTGCCGCTAAAGCAACAGCGCCGAATGACCAAAGTATGGTCGTTATATTAGTGAATAAAACCAATAAAAAGCACAAAATGAGTAATAGGGCGCCTGTCATTAAAGCTTCTTTAGGCTTAAGTTTACCTGTTGCTAGTGGGCGTTCTTTTGTACGTTCAACATGACCATCAAAATCACGGTCAGCATAATCGTTAATGCAGCAGCCAGCGGCGCGAGTAAGGGCTACACCTAAACAAAAAATAATTACATTTATAAGGCTAGGACTGCCCTTGCTCGCAATCCAGAGCGCCCATAATGTTGGCCACAATAAAAGATAAATACCAATAGGGCGGTCAAAGCGCATTAACTGAATAAAATCCCAAGCTCTAGGATGCAATTTATTCAGTGATTTAAGAAATTTAATGTACATGTTTATGCTATCTCCACCTACATTGAGGTGTTGTCTGTAACGGCCTGCCAAAGCTGAGGTAAGAATACTTCCATTACCAAAATGGTTAAAGCTGCATGTGAAAAGCATGAACGGCGTGCCCAATAAGTGTTGCTGGGTTGTTCTGAGTGTATCGCTTGAGGTAGTAAGTGGGTTGGGTAGTGCTTGGCTTGTAGTGGTCCTCGTACAAAAGCATGCTGCTGAAAGAGTAATTCGCCTAAAGATTGAGTGCCCAAGCTGGCTAAATCGAAGTTCAACGCTTGCAATTGGCTCAGAGCCGCTACACTTCGAGCATAGACCCAGTTTTGTTGTCGCCCTTGTAGATAAACTTCGCGCACCCAACCTCTAGAGCCTAAGGGTAAATTCAGAGCTTGGCACTCGTCATCGCGCAAGATCTGCCATTCTTCCACAATCGGCTGAACACTGAAGCATTGCTGGCTTAAATCACGTAGTTGCTGGGTTAGAAGCGCTTGATTAAACAACCAAGCATCATATATAGGATGTTTGGTAGGCTCAGAGCCCCATTGCTCGAAAGAGGACATGGCTAAACAATACATAATGAATGAAAGTAAAATCTTACCATGTATCGCAGTGATTCCTAGATTTTGCTGAGAGAATCATCTAAGTTCGGTGACTAAATATCCGTAACCATAAGGATAATAAGAAATGAATACCAAGCTACAACAGCCACTTGTCATTATCGGTACAGGATTAGCGGGATATAACTTGGCGCGAGAAATACGCAAGTTTGATTCAGAAAAAAACTTATTACTCATTACTACAGATGATGGCAGTTTTTATTCTAAACCTATGTTATCTAATGCATTAGCTAAGCAACTTGGCGCACAGCAACTGGTGACGGCTACTGCGGGGGAGATGGCGCAAGAACTGAATGCAACCATTTATACACATACAACAATCACTAAAATTGATACTCAAACGCGCTGTGTTTATCTAGGTAATGAGCCTGTTTTTTATCAAGATTTAGTGATCGCACAAGGTGCTGAGCCTATTGTGCCTCCTTTTGTGGGTAAAGAACTTATACCTATCTACACTGTTAATGACTTGGCAACCTATGCGCAGTTTCGCCAACAATTGTAAGGTAAAAAGCGCGTGCTAGTGATGGGCGCTGGGTTGATTGGCTGCGAGTTTGCCAATGACTTAATACTGAGTGGTTTAGAGGTTGACCTAGTAGCACCTTGCACTTATCCGATGCCAAACCTGCTGCCGCAAGCTGCTGCTGAAAAGCTACAAGAGGCGTTGCAAGGGTTAGGTGCGCGTTTTCATTTTGCGACTCTAGTACAAGAAGTAGCAGCATTACCTGATTCAGGTTGGCGTGCCTTTTTAACCAATGGTCAGACAATAGACTTTGATTTGTTACTCTGCGCTGTTGGTTTAAAACCACGTACAGCCTTAGCTAAAGAGGCTGGTATCACATGTAATGTTGGGATTAGTACTGATCGCTTCTTAAAAACATCTGCAGAGCATGTGTATGCCTTGGGTGACTGTGCTGAAGTGGAAGGCTATAACTTGCAATACATAATGCCACTCATGGCAGGTGTTAGAGCGTTAGCACAAAGCTTAACAGGCAACTTGACCGCTGTTAAATACGGGCCTATGCCCATTACACTAAAAACACCAGCCTGCCCAGTAGTGTTAGCGCATAATAGTGTTGAAGGCGATTGGACACTTGAAGGTGAAGGTGAGCATCTAAAATTAACTCAGTGGGATGCAGAACAGTTATTAGGTTATGTACTACTAGGTGACAGCATGCGTGATCGCATGAAGCTAAATAGAGCCTTACCACCTTTATTTGGATAACGACTAAATGATGATGTTATACAATCGTTGCTAATGGCATCTTGATTAAACCGCTAACCTATCAAGCATGGCGGTTAGCTGTAGAAACCTTAGAAAAAAACAACAATGCTAGAGGTACATCATGCGTAAACCAGAAATGGTGGCTGCTATTGCAGCTAAAACTAAATTACCAAAAGATCAAGCTGCAAAGGTACTCAATGTATTGCTTGAAGAAATGACTAAAGCCCTTGCCGCTAAAGAAACAGTAACTCTGGTTGGTTTTGGTACATTTGAACAACGCCATCGTGGTGCACGAGTAGGGCAAAACCCACAGACAAAAAAACCGGTAAAAATTCGTGCTAGCAATACGGTTGCCTTTAAACCAGGAAAGCAATTTAGAGAATTGCTTAACTCATAACCGACCTAGTAAAGTTATGACAAATAGTTAATAAAGCTGTATAAAGGCAGCTTTTATAAGCATTTGTCGGCTTTTTAACGTCTTTAATTGGGGAATACTATGAAATTTCGCTTTCTGTTATGGGCTATGGGACGCTTATTGGCAAAATCTAGTAAGAATAATCCTAAGCTACAAGAGCAATTAGAAGGCAAAGATCTTGTGTTTATGCTGCATACCTTTGATAACAAGATTGCACGCACTTTTATCGTGCGCGATCAGCGTATTGTTAGTAAATCAGGTGTGGCAAAGGATCCTGCATTTAGCATTGCTTTTAAAGACGCAACCTTTGGTTTTTTAACCTTAACTGCAAAAAATAAACAGCTTGCTTTTATGCAAGGCATACAAAATAAGGATATTAAAATTTCAGGGAATACCGCATTGGTAATGTGGTTTCAAGGGTTAATGAAGTACGTGATGCCACGTAAGAAAAAACCAACTGAAAAGAAGGCAGCCTAGCTACTGGCACGATATTGCAGCGCCTCAGCTAAATGTGGGCGCTGTATTTCGTTACTTTGTGCTAAATCTGCCAAAGTTCGCGCTACTTTTAATACTCTATGGGTGGAGCGTAACGAAAGATTTAAGCGTTCAGCGGCCATTTCTAGCCATTTTTGATCATCAGCTTGTAATGCACAAAACTTTTTAAGTAAAGGCAAGGTTAACTCTGTGTTACTGCATTGTTGACGTTCTTGCTGAATTTGCTGTGCATTTTGCACTTGCTGAGCGGCTTCTTTGCTTGATAGACCAGGCGTAGGGGGAGTATTTAAAGATAAAGCTTCTCGATTAACCTGCACATGAATATCAATGCGGTCTAATAAAGGGCCTGACAATTTATTGCGGTAGCGGCTAATCATTTCAGGAGAACAACGGCAACGTCCAGAAGGATCGCCTAAGTAGCCACAAGGACATGGGTTCATCGCTGCAACCAGCTGAAAGCGAGCTGGAAAACGCACCCGCTCGTTGGCGCGCGCAATAATAATTTCACCGGACTCTAAAGGCTCACGTAAAACTTCTAAGACTTTACGATCAAATTCAGGCAACTCATCCAAAAATAAGACACCTTGATGAGCAAGGGTAATTTCACCTGGTTGTGGACGACTACCACCACCTACTAAAGCTGGCGCTGAGGCACTATGGTGAGGCTGTCGGAAAGGTCGTTGTGGCCAGTGATCTAAAGGCTGTAAGCTGACAACAGAGTGAATAGCAGCGACTTCTAATGCATGCTTTTCATTTAGTTCTGGGAGTAACCCTGGAAGGCGGCTTGCCAATAAGGTTTTGCCAGTTCCTGGAGGGCCGCACATAAGAAGATTATGGCGCCCAGCAGCGGCAACAATTAAGGCGCGTTTAGCTGCCTGCTGCCCTTGGACTTCAGATAAATCAGGATAATTAATTTTTTGATTAAACAAACCTGTGGCTTGATAAACTTGTAAAGTATTTTGCCCACTAAAGTGAGCAATAAGCTCCTGCAGATGGCCTATTGCATACACAGTCAAACCAGAGGCTAGGCTAGCTTCTTCAGCGTTAGCAGTGGGAACAATAAGTGCACGTTGGGCATCTCTAGCCGCTAGCGCAGCTGGCAGCACTCCTTTTACTGGGCGAATTTCTCCAGATAAACTGAGCTCACCTAAACATTCAAGGTTATCTAACAATTGTGTAGCCACTTGCCCACTGGCGGCTAGCAAGCCTAGTGCAATAGCTAAATCAAAGCGACCCCCTTCTTTAGGGAGATCGGCAGGGGCTAAGTTTAGTGTAATGCGTTGTCTAGGAAACTCTAAACCGCAGGTCATTAAAGCGCTGCGTACCCGATCTTTGCTTTCACGGACTGCTGTTTCAGGTAAACCGACTAAAGTAAACGAGGGAAGGCCGTTGCTCAGATGGACTTCAACATTAACTAATGGGGCTTCTACGCCAATTTGAGCACGGCTAAATACGCAAGCAAGCGACATAGCAACACTCCTTATACAAACAATAGTTAGTTAAAGATTAGTTGCTTTATTAGGCTTTGCTGCATAAAGTGCGCTGATTTTTACAGGAGTACTTATGAGCGTTGCAGAGCTGCTCAAGAAAAAGCGTGAAGCACAAGCAAGACTCAATGCACAGCAAGGTGCTGAGTTTTTAGCGCAATTTAAGCAGCAAACCAATGTGGTGGTGCTAGAAACTGGTGTAGCCTATCAAGTGCTAGTGCAAGGTAATGGAGACTATCCTAAAGTAACTGATAGTATTCGTTGTCATTATCAAGGCAGCACTATAACTGGTGATATTTTTGATAGCTCAATTACGCGTGGAGAGCCCGCCGTTTTTCGCCTAAATAAACTTATTCAAGCTTATCAACAAGTGCTACCTTTAGTGCAAGTTGGTAGCAAAATTAAGTTAGTGACACCTGCAGAATATGCCTATGGAGCTGAAGCTATTAATAAGTGGATTGGCCCAAACAGCACTTTAGTTTTTGAAGTACAGCTACTGGCGATTGAGCCATAAGGGGCCAGCTGCGAAAGAGATGCACTATCCACTCAGGGGTGTGAGTGGATAGATATAGTGCTGTGTTATTTAGTACTTTGTAGCTGCTGCTCTAACTCGAGCACTTTAGCTTCTAGTGCTTCTAAACGCGAACGTGTGCGTGCTAATACAGCCACTTGAGCATCAAACTCTTCACGGCTAACCAAGTCTAGCTTATTGAATGCACCTTGCAGTAGGCTTTTCATTTGAGCTTCTAACTCTGCCTTTGGTAATGCTGAGTTGCTCAATAAGCGGACCGCTTGTGTGCCAATAGCGTCAAAAATGGCTTTAGGTTGCAGCATAGTCAATCCTTTTTAATGGTTAATTTGAGGCTCATGTGCAGCCGCAGTAAGCCATGCTTGGGTGGCAGGGCGATGCAGTATGCGCTCATACCAAGCATAACAGTTTTCTGACAAAGGCAGATTATAACTCTGAATGCGCAAGGCAACAGGGGCAAAAAAAGCATCGACAATGCTAAAAGACTTTCCCGCCAGCCATGGGCCGCCAAAACGCTCTAAGCCTTCAGACCATAACTCCTCTAACCGCTGCAAGTCTTGCTGCAAACTGCTATTGGTTAAGTCTGCTTGAGTGCGCAGGTTGCAATTCATTGGGCACTGAGCGCGTAGTGCGAGAAAACTTGAATGCATTTCTGCACAGGCACTACGGGCCCAAGCACGCGCTACTCGATCTGCTGGCCAAGCATTAGGAAAGTCCTCAGCAATATATTCACAGATAGCTAATGAATCCCAAATAACAGTGCTGTGGTCAATTAAGCAAGGCACTAAGCCGGTGGGAGAGAATTGGCGAAACTGGCTATAACTAGTAGCGCCATCATTGAAAAAAGCTTGATTTTCCTTAAAGGGAACATCTAGTGCTTTTAGTAGTAGCCATGGGCGTAATGACCATGAGGAATAGTTTTTGTTTGCAATCCACAGAGAATACATAGCAGGAGTACCTATAGGTACATCAGTTAAAAATGCAGCTTGCAGTTTAGCATAAAGTGATAGGGTCAAAATGGTGCATTGCACGTATTTAGTGCAAGTAATCTTTTGTAGTTCTTTTTAATAGCAGTTTTTAAAATATGTAACTTATTGAAAATTAATGATTTTTAAAAGTTGGCAAGCTTTGTGCTTTATCTTAATTAGCTTGTTATGTTTGTTTTTCGTCGTATTAATCAACGAAATTTGCATAAGAGGCGTTACAAATCTTAGCGCTACCCTTAGACTTAGCCTCGGGTTCGCAATCCTGGGGCGAGGCCACCGTAAACGGGAGATGTTTCATGAAGCTAGTAACAGCCATTATTAAACCTTTTAAATTAGACGATGTACGTGAAGCGCTATCAGAAATTGGCGTGCAAGGTATCACCGTTACTGAAGTAAAAGGCTTTGGTCGTCAAAAAGGGCACACTGAATTATATCGTGGTGCCGAATATGTTGTTGATTTCCTACCAAAAGTCAAAATTGAAGTTGCTATTGCAGCTTCGCAATTAGATCACGTGATTGAGGCTATTAGCAAAGCGGCTAATACCGGAAAAATCGGTGACGGCAAAATCTTTGTGGTTAGCCTTGAACAGGCAATTCGTATCCGCACAGGTGAAACCGGCACCGATGCCATTTAATAACAGCTAAGGCATACCGCCTTACTGCGCATTAGAAAACCCGAATTTTTTACTCGCCCCAGGAGTAACTTTTATGACTTTGCTAAAATTAGCAGGGCCTGCTGCCCTATTGTCTATGTTTCCTTCTTTTGCATTTGCGCAAACCGAGTTAAATAGCGGTGATACTGCATGGATGTTAACTGCAACCGCCTTAGTTCTTTTTATGACTATTCCAGGCTTAGCATTGTTTTATTCAGGAATGGTGCGCGCTAAAAATGTGCTTTCTGTGATGATGCAGTGTTTTTGTATTACTGCTGTAATCAGTCTGCTCTGGATTATTTATGGTTATAGCCTAGCCTTTGATACAACAGGTATGCAGGAAGGTGTAGTCAATCTGCATAGCTTTATTGGCTCTTTTGAAAATGTGTTTTTAAAGCAATTAACCTTAGATAGCTTGACGGGTACTTTTCCTGAGTCAGTGTTTATTGTGTTTCAAATGACCTTTGCGATTTTAACCCCAGCATTAATTGTTGGAGCCTTTGCAGAGCGCATGAAGTTCTCAGCTATGCTGCTGTTTATGGGCTTTTGGTTTACCTTAGTGTATTTGCCTATTGCTCATATGGTGTGGGGTGGCGATGGCGCATTAATGGATGCATGGGGAGTGATAGATTTTGCAGGTGGTACAGTAGTACATATTAATGCTGGTATTGCAGGCTTAGTGGCTTGCCTAGTGGTAGGTAAGCGCCTGGGTTATCCGGTAGCTCGCATGGCACCACATAATTTGGGGTATACCTTGGTGGGAGCTGCAATGCTATGGATTGGCTGGTTTGGCTTTAATGCCGGCTCAGCCGCAGCTGCCGATGGCGCTGCAGGTATGGCTATGCTAGTAACACAAATTGCAACCGCTAGCGCGGTGTTAGCTTGGATCTTTGTTGAATGGTGGGTGCATGGTAAGCCAAGTGCATTAGGTGCAGCTTCTGGGGCTATTGCGGGCTTAGTAGCTATCACACCAGCAGCAGGAACGGCAGGACCTATGGGCGCTATTGTAATTGGTGTGGCTTCAGGTTTGATCTGCTTTGTGACAGCGACGGCTATGAAGCGCCGACTAGGTTATGACGATACGTTAGATGTGTTTGGTGTACACGGCGTAGGCGGTATTGTTGGCGCCTTACTAACTGGGGTATTTGCCTCTCCGCTTTTGGGTGGCTTCGGAGATGTGACAGATATTGCGCATCAAGTGTGGGTGCAGTTTTTAAGTATCGCTGTAACTGTAGTTTATGGTGGGTTAATCAGCTTCTTGTTGCTAAAAATCATTGATAAAACAATAGGTCTGCGTGTGACACGAGAAGTTGAAGAACAAGGTTTAGATCTTGCTGAACATAATGAACGCGGATATAACCTATAGTTATTGAATAAACTGTTTGAGGGTGTTTTTTGTATAAAAACGCCCTCATTTTTTCGTGATATATGCTTTTTTTCGCTTGCACTTTCTTGCATTATTCAACGCATAAAGATCGAGTGTTTTAAGCATGGTTATTTTTGCGCACTCGCACTAGAATGCGCGCCATCCAGAGATCTATTCCCTTTTATGAGACTAGAACAGCTTAACTTGCAGGCTTTAGGCTGCTAAGTGACAAATAGAGAATAGTGGATGCTTAAAATGATTTATTCACAGTAGAGGTTTTATATCTATGATCGATGACGATTTAGACCAAGATGACTTAGACATTACTGAAGATGATGAGACGGAGTCTTTAGAAAGTGTTGCTGAGGAGGAAGAAGTAGCGGCTGCAGATGACGGTGATGACGATGAAGTTGTAGTCAGCAGTGCTTCAAGTCGTAGTAGCAAAAGCCGTACTATTGATGAGGAAGCGCTACCCTCAGTAGAAGCAAAACAAAAAGAGCGTGATGAGTTGGCTAAGGCGATGGAAGCGTTTTTAGCGCGCGGTGGGCAAGTACAAGAAATAGAATCAAATAGCTAACTGCTACTTAACTGTAATTTATGCAGTACACCCAAAATTAAAAAAGCCCGCATAGTATTTGCTATGCGGGCTTTTGCTTATTCAGTATCTTTCTTTTCTAGTTTTATTGCATGATAACGCTGATCCAGCTCAGCGCGCAGTGCGCGACGTTCTTGCGCTTGCATAAAACGGCGTTTTTCTTCGTTAGTAGTAGGGTTCAATGGTGGTACTTCGGCAGGGCGACCATCTTTCATGGCAACCATGGTAAAGAAGCAGCTATTGGTGTGTCGTACATGTTTTTCTTGGATATTTTCAGTAATGACTTTAATACCAATTTCCATAGAAGAACGACCTGTATAGTTTACATTAGCTAAGAAAGTAACTAACTCACCCACATAGATAGGCTGGCGAAACATAACTTGGTCAACAGAAAGCGTTACACAATAGCTTCCGGCGTAACGGCTAGCGCAGGCATAAGCGACTTCGTCCAAATATTTAAGCAAGGTGCCACCGTGCACGTTACCGGAAAAGTTAGCTTTGTCAGGCGTCATTAAGACGGTCATGCTAAGGGATGAAGCTCCAGGTTCAACCATAATTCTCTCGTTGTTTTAGACTAATAAGTGTTTAACCAAACATCACGAGCCCAGTGCCAAACGCTTTCCCAGCTTTCCTCAGTGAAGTCTTGTAAGCTAGCATCCCAAGCTAAAACTTCACCTTCTGGGTCAACAGCATAATAAATATCGCCATCAACACAGACTGGAACTAAGTAACGTGGCAAGCCAATATCCCATGCACTCGCCGCTACTTCTGGTAGGTAGGTGTGTGAGTGAGGGTCAGCTGCTGTGACAGGCTCTAAATGGCCAAAAACAACATCGCTTACTGTGAGTAAAAATTCGCGCAAGGCAAAGGGCAGATGTATAAGAATCTGTTCTTGAATCTCTACCAAGGTTTCTTCGTCGGGCAACTCCAGTGGCACAGGCACGGGTTCGTTGCGCTCACGAAGTTCATCTATAACTTCTTCCACGTTTGACGCTCACAAAAGATAGGCGCGTTGTTGGCGCGCCTATGATAACGGGTTTTAGACTAAAGTGTTATGGGTTCTGACGGATACCAGCAATTAACCACGGTTGGTTGTCACCATGTACGCGCTCTAAACGCCAGCTTTCATTAAAGTTTTCACCCTGATCAAAGCGAGAAGTCTTTTCGATACCAGTAAAGGTTACAGAGGCTACCGTCATATCATCTAAGGTTTCAACCGCATCTAAGTAGACTTCGAGTTGATCAATGTAGGTTGATTGAAAACCATCGCCAAGATCCGTACGTTCACGCTTTAAGAACGACAGCATTTCAGGTGTCACGAAATCGGCAATTTTATCCATTTCGTTAGCATCCCAATGTTGTTGCAATGCCATAAAGTGTTTACGTGCGTTTTCCAAGAAAGAGGTTTCATTAAACCATGAAGGTGCATCAATAGTAGGTGCAACAGGTGTTGCTTGGCTTGCGCCAAAAATAGATTGTGGCTGAGCTTGGCGTGCGTAGGTATTAGAGATAGGGCCTGTAGCAGGTTGTGCTTGTGCCTTTTTGCGTGCCATGAAGAAACGGAATGCAAAGAACGCAATAGCTGCAAAAATAAGGATATCGAGGAGTTTTAGTCCTTCAAAACCGCCACCCATAAATAAGGAAGCCAGTAAACCACCCATGGCAAGGCCAGCTAGCATGCCACCCATTCCACCGAGCATGCCAGGTTTTTTACCAGCGGGTGTGTTAGGCGCGGCTTGGTGTTGTTGTTGGCGCTGTTGTTGCGCTTGGCTATGTTTCGGCGCTGTACCGAATGATTTACCACCGCCCATGCGGCGTGCGTCAGCGTCAAAACTGAAAGAAAGTCCTATAAATAAGGCTAGAGCTATACTTAAAAAACGTTGCATGCAAGTTTTCTCTGAGAGTTTATGTTTAAGGTAATAATTACTGTATCACCTTGCGTAGGTTACAGGTAACTCTATGGAATTAAAGTTATTTTTAGTTATTTTTGATTAAGGTTTTGTTAATACTGCCGTCGTTTATTGATGAAAAGCGTTTAGCCACGGCAGTACTTGAGTAGTTATAGGTTAGATAGTTTGGCGTAAGCTAACATTAGCCATTTTGTACCTTCATTATGGAAGTTTATTTGTACACGCGCTTGTGCGCCTGAACCTTCAAAGTTGAGAATCACGCCTTCACCAAAAACAGGGTGGCTGACTAGTTGGCCTAATTTAAAGTCAGAGTCGGCTACGGCAGTCCCTGCAAAGATTTGGCTGGTCGTTGAGCTGTTGTTATAGGCACGGCTAATACTATTGCTCATGCGTACTTCGCGCATCAATTCTGCGGGAATTTCACGTACAAAGCGTGAGACTTTATTTGTTGTTTCCTTGCCATATTGACGACGAACCTCTGCGTAAGTAATAACCAGCTCTTGCATGGCACGGGTGATACCTACATAGGCTAAACGGCGTTCCTCTTCTAATTGACTAGCAGACTCAAGGGTGCGTTGATGGGGAAAGAGCCCTTCTTCTAAGCCGACTAAAAATACATAAGGAAACTCTAGGCCTTTGGCGCTGTGCAAGGTCATTAGCTGCACGCTGTCTTCAAATTCTTCAGCCTGAGTTTCGCCTGCCTCTAATACCGCTTGGTCCAGGAAAGCAACAAGCGGTGGAAGATCCTCAATGTTGCTGTATTCCGTGTCGCCACTGTTATCTAGGCCTTGGGCTAGAATTTCTACAGGAATAATTGGCAAGTCTGCTTGGAAAGCGCGGGCGGCGTTAACCAGCTCGGCAAGGTTGTCTACTCGAGCTTGGCCCTTTTCGCCTTTCTCCGCACGGTGGTATTCTAGTAAACCTGTGTATTCAATGGCTGTTTGGGTCATTAAATCCAGCGGCGTGCCTTTAGTTTTTGCGTCGAGGTTATCAATCAATTCAACAAAAACACTAACAGATTTTGCTGCGCGGTTGGCTAGGGCATTGTGTTCTAGCAATAGGTGAATGGCTTGCCACATAGATACATTCTGGCTGCGGGCTGTATCACGAATAGCTTCTATGGTTTTTTCCCCAATACCTCGGGCAGGCACGTTGATAATACGCTCTACAGCACCATCATCATCACGGCTACGTAGAAGGCGCAAGTAACAAAGTGCATTTTTAATTTCCAGACGTTCAAAGAAACGCTGACCACCATAAATGCGATAGGGAATTTTTTCTCGTAGTAGCGCTTCTTCTAATACTCGAGATTGAGCATTTGAGCGGTATAAGATAGCCATATCATTAAAGGCAGCGCCTTTACGTTTTGTTTGTTCAATACACTCCACAACATAACGTGCTTCGTCTTGCTCGTTATAAGCCGCATATAGCAGGATAGGCTCGCCTTGTTCGCCTTCTGTCCAGAGCTCTTTGCCTAAACGCTCTTGGTTGTTGCTAATTACCGCATTGGCTGCTTTTAAAATCGTTGAGGTAGAACGGTAATTTTGCTCTAAGCGAATGGATTGAGCATTAGGATAGTCTTGGGTAAAACGTTGGATATTTTCAATCTGAGCGCCACGCCAGCCATAAATAGATTGGTCATCATCGCCTACAATCATAAAACTTTGATTGTTTTGCCCAGTTAAGATACGTAGCCATGCATACTGTACTGCGTTAGTATCTTGAAACTCGTCCACTAGAATATTCTGAAAGCGACGCTGGTAGTGATCAAGCAGGCTTGGATTGTCTCGTAATAATTCCAACGCACGTAGCAATAGCTCTGCAAAATCAATAGCCCCAGCGGCCTTGCAAGCTTCTTCATAAGCGGTGTAAACCTTTACCCAAGTAGCTGCAAAATAATCGCCAGTGGTTTGAATATTGTGTGGGCGCTGCCCTTGGTCTTTGTGCCCGTTAATAAAGTACTGGGCATCACGTACAGTCCATTTTTGATCATCAAGCGCAAGCTCATTAATAACGCGTTTAATTAAGCGTGCTTGGTCATCACTATCAAGAATTTGAAAGCCTTCCGTCAGTTGTGCCTCTTGCCAATGGGCACGTAGTAGGCGGTGAGCTAAACCGTGGAAAGTACCTACCCACATTCCTGCAGGCTGCTGTTCAAGAAGCTGGTTAATACGCTCACACATTTCGCCAGCAGCTTTATTGGTAAAGGTTACAGCGAGCACGCTGTAAGGTGAAACCTGCTCTACTTGGATTAGCCACGCAATACGATGCACCAATACGCGCGTTTTACCAGAGCCTGCGCCTGCAAGTACGCGGATAGGGCCTAAAGGCGCCGTAACTGCTTGGCGTTGAGCGTCATTTAAACCATTAATAAGGTGAGAAATATCTTCGTGCATAGCCTTTTTTTAGAATAAAAGCAGAAATAAAATCGTATTGTATAAAAAAACAAAGGCCACCAAGGTGACCTTTATTCGATTAATTACCGTTTCGCGTATTGGCGCCACTGGATAGATGGCGCATTAGTAATGCATGTTCTAGTTGTACGCCTTCAGGAATAGGCAGATAGAGCATATGGCCATCACCTGGTGCGACATCCATTTTTTCACCTTTGCGATTTTCTAAATGCTCTAATGAAAAGTTGACATTACCTTGTGGCGTCATGAGCTCAATGCGGTCGCCTAAACTAAAGCGGTTTTTTACTTTAACTTCAGCTAATTCACCGCGACGTTCGCCTGTCATTTCACCAACAAACTGTTGCTTGTCAGAAATAGAATAGCCGTACTCGTAATTTTGGTATTCATCATGCACATGACGACGTAAGAAACCTTCGGTGTAGCCGCGGTGTGCAAGCGATTCTAGCGTATCCATTAACGACATATCAAAAGGGCGACCTGCTACGGCATCGTCGATAGCTTTCCGGTAAACCTGAGCTGTGCGGGCTACGTAATAATGGGATTTAGTGCGACCTTCAATTTTTAAAGAATGCACGCCCATTTGCACTAAACGTTCTACGTGCTGTACTGCACGTAGATCTTTTGAGTTCATGATGTAAGTGCCGTGCTCATCTTCAAACGCCGCCATAAATTCACCAGGGCGATTACTTTCTTCAAGCAAGAATACTTCATCAGTAGGTGCACCAACACCTAATGTAGGGTCAACTTTCTGGCTAGTGATAGGCTCGTACTTATGCACGATATCGCCGACTTCGTTTTCCTTAGCTTCGTGTGTTTTGTATTCCCAACGGCAGGCATTAGTACAGGTGCCTTGGTTTGGGTCACGTTTATTAATGTAGCCAGACAGCAAGCAACGTCCAGAGTACGCCATACAGAGCGCACCATGCACAAATACTTCCAGTTCCATATTAGGAACTTGATGGCGAATTTCACCTATTTCATCAAGAGATAGCTCGCGTGACAGAATGGCACGGGTTAAGCCTTGACGATGCCAGAAATCCACGCTCGCCCAGTTCACTGCGTTAGCCTGCACTGAAAGATGGATATTTTGCTGAGGGAAATGCTCACGAACTAGCATAATTAAGCCAGGATCAGACATGATAAGCGCGTCTGGCTTCATATCAATCACAGGTTGTAAGTCGCGAATAAAGGTTTTGAGCTTGGCGTTATGTGGCGCGATGTTGACCACCACATAAAATTGTTTACCTTGAGCATGGGCTTCATTAATTCCCAAGGCAAGGTTTTCATGGTCGAATTCGTTATTGCGCACGCGCAGGCTATAGCGAGGCTGACCGGCGTAAACCGCATCAGCGCCGTAAGCAAAAGCATAGCGCATGCTTTTTAGTGTACCAGCAGGTGATAGAAGCTCAGGGCGAAACGGGGTTGTCATGCTAAAACTCGGAATGTAAGGCAAAAACGAATTGTACCAAGCTAAAAAGAGAATGGCACAAGGTTAGCGCGTCAGTGGTCTGAAGCTAGGTGTTCTCAAAATAATGCGGTGTATTGTAAACGAAAATCTAATCAACTGGATAATATTTGAGCATTTTACTAGGAATTGAGCCAAGAAACAGCAGCAGTTTTTATCCTTGAATAAGTAAATGTGTTGTAAAAATAGAGAAGAAAATATGTTATCCAGTCCATATTTTTTAGCAAAAATTAGATTAATAGCTACAATGTGCGTTAAGTTTGTTTCTTTATATTTAATCCAGCTATCAAGGATGAAAAATGACCACTACATCAAAAGTGAAAACCGAAGCTGTCGCTGTATCTACGCCAAACGCATCTAATGAGGTAAAAAAACCAAGTTTTTGGATTAGCCAAGTCTTTATTTTATTAGCTACCGTATTAGGTGTTTATTTGGCAGCAACCCAAGGTTTTAAGCAGGCTGTACAATTTGAAAATATTGTTAGTCAGAAAAATGCATATTATTTACAGAAATCTTTGAAATACGAAGTAGAACAAAATGTGCTAGCAACTGAGGCATTTCTTGAAAAAGCTAAGAAAGCAGAAGGCACTTTTGCAGTGTTTCCGTTAGAGAATAGCTTGTTTATTTGGAATAACATGGTTGAATCACCTACTGCCTTGACTTTAAGTCCTACGATTTTGTTTAGTACCGAAAAGTTTGTAAGAGGTGTTAAATTAAATCATACCAAGGCAACTACAGGTGCACTAGAATCTCGCCAGCAAGGTGTAAAAGCGCTTACCGAGTTAGTAGCTATGGCAAAAACAGAATTGCTTCCTGAGCTAGATAAAAATATTAATCGTATTGAATCTGAAATGAAGAAAATGGATATTGAGTTGTAAATTAACAGCTAGCTCAATAAAAACACCCGCATTTAGCGGGTGTTTTTGTAGCTTAGAATATAACTTATTGCATTAAAGCTGCTGCGCCCATTGCGTCCATCATGTTGAAGTCAACAATGTTGCTTTCAGCAGGATTGATTTCAAACTTAGGGCTGCCATAGTTGCTAAAGTCAATAGTAGCTGCGATGTCCATTTTGTTACCATCAACAGTTACTTGAGCATTAGTGATTTGGCGAAGTGCTTTGCCTTCTTTTAGGTATAGCTTAGTGTTACTGCTGTTTGTAGTGTCTTTATTTGCTTGTGCTTCTTTAAGGCCGTTTAACACACCTTCTTTGAACTCAGCTGGTAGAGAAGTGCTTTTCTCAATTTTGTTTTGCATTAGGCTGTTCATTTTTTCATCTAATGCTTTAGCTTGCGCTGCGTCCATAGTTAGTGTGACTACAGAGTCTGCACCTAATTGCTTAGCAGTTTCGTCTAGCGCTTCTTTTTTGAATAGCGCTTCGTCTAGGCTTGCTTGTGCTTCTAAACTTGAAGTAAGCGCAATATCCATGATTTCAGAAATGCCAGTTTTGATTTTGCTCGCTTCAGCTTCAGGTAAGCCTAGTTTTTTAGCATCAAAACGTACGAATTTGTTGCGGTAAGTTTCTAAACCAGCCGCTGCTTCGGGTGCCATCATGGCTACTACAGGAAGTAGGCTAGTAACGTCTACTAAAGCGCTTTGCTTGTTGAAGTCAATGCTCATTGGTAACTTAACATTGAACATTGAAAAAGTGATTTCTGGGTTTGCTTCTAGTTTTAGCGCAGAAAGGTCAAGAGCACCTTTGGCTTTTACAAGAATTTGGCCAACTTCTGGTTGTGGTGTATTGATGGTTGCGTCTACAGCAAAGTTGTATTTAGCTGTTTTGGCCGCTGATACTTCACTCGCCTTCATGTACAGATCTTTTGCAGACATGTTTTGTACATCGGTATCACCACCACAAGCAACCAATAGAGAGCTTAGGCCGGCTACGATAATAGGCTTCATTGCAAATTTCATATTTTTTTCCTTGATTGCTAGTGATTCGAGCCAGCAATTTATCTAGGTATATCAATTAATAGCAATATTGCTAAGTTTGGGTAAAAACTCATCAATTATAGTAGTTTTTATCTGGGTTTGAGAACTGGCTAGGTCAAAATTTTACACAATATTTCCAGCAACGTGACCGCTTGCCCATGCCCACTGAAAGTTAAAACCACCGAGTTGGCCGCTAACATCAAGCACTTCACCAATAAAATACAGATTTTTAACTAGTTTAGATTCCATCGTTTTTGAAGAAATATTTTGCGTATCAACGCCTCCTAGGGTGACCTCGGCCGTTCGATAGCCCTCGGTACCAGCAGGAATTAACTGCCAAGCATTGAGTTTGTTGGCGATTTGTTTAATTTCTGTATTGGTTAGCTGGCGCAGTGGTTTGTTTGTAAACCATAAGTCACATATCAGCGTTGCCATTTTTTTTGTAAATAGCTCACTGAGCAGTGTTTTTAACTCAGTAAGAGGGCGTAGTCGCTGCTGTTCAGGTAGCCAAGATAGTAAGTCAAATTTAGGTAATAGGTTGATGGAGAGGGTATCACCTGTTTGCCAATAAGAAGATATTTGCAAAATAGCAGGGCCGCTTAATCCACGATGAGTGAATAAAATATCTTCACAAAAACTTTGATGATTACAGCTGACAACGCAATCTTGTATAGAAGTTCCACTTAGCGTTTCACAAAGCACTTTAAGTTTTCCATCTGTAATGGTAAATGGAACTAGAGCTGCACGTGTGGGGATGAGCTGATGGCCAAATTGCTGGGCTACTTGGTAACCGAAACCTGTAGCACCTAATGTAGGGATGGAAAGTCCACCTGTGGCAATTACCAGTGACACACAGCGTACTTCGCCACGGCTTGTCTCTAGCATAAAACCGCTCGTTTCAGGACTGATTTTTTGTACGCTGGTTTTTAGTTGTATCTGTGCATTGGCCTGTTCACACTCATCAAGGAGCATTTGCAAAATATCACTGGCTTTGTTAGTGCAGAATAGCTGCCCTAACTTTTTCTCGTGATATTCAATGTGATGGCGATTTACTAATTCCAAAAAATCCCACTGGGTAAAACGGGCAAGCGCAGACTTGCAAAAATGCGGGTTTTGAGACAGGAAATTTGAGGTTTGAATGTCAAGATTGGTAAAGTTACAGCGCCCACCACCTGACATGAGAATTTTTTTGCCTGCCTTGTTAGCGTGATCAATAACCAGTACTTTGCGTCCTCGTTGAGCAGCGGTTAATGCGCACATTAATCCTGCTGCTCCAGCACCAATAATCACTACGTCTGCAGTTAACACATCATCACCAAAAGCAGTAATTTTAGCAGATATTTTTTCAAGGGCTATATGCACTTATTTGTAGAGTACATATTGCCCTTCTAAGCGTGCAGCAAGTTCACCTGTAGCTGTGTGTATTTCACTGATTAACGTTAAGCGTGCTCGACCTCGGCGTTGAAAGAGTGTTACAAATTTTTTCCATTGTGCTTCGTCTGGTGGGTTACAAGTCACAATTGCATCGGAATTTACAGGGGCAGGATATTCTACATTGCCGCCATGAATTACAATTTCTCCCTCAGTAATGAGCGCCTCTTTTAAGCGCAGATATAGCCAACCCCAACCTGCTAAGGTTAAAGCACAATAAACACTGCCACCAAACATGGTTTGTTTATGGTTAGTATTAGGTGCTAGTGGGATTTTAAGTTGCAGTTGTTGGTTTTGCCATTGTTGGACACGTATATCTAATGCATGAGTAAGGGGAATGTCGGACTTAAAAACCGAGTCAAGAACTGCGCAGTTAGTTTGCATATCAACCTCTGTGAATGGCTATCATTTATTTAGAGCAGGAAGCTATATCTAGAGTCACTTTATAGTTAAATCGTAACATTTTGAGATGCATGGATTTTTACCGACACATCATCAGATGAAATGTGTAGAATCAAAGGCATTTGGGTGTGTACAGGTCAAGACAGGGGAAAGGGTTTTGGACGTAAATATTACTAACAGTATTTTCTTAATTGGTGGCTTATTAGTTGCAGTTAGTATTTTAATTAGCTCTATTTCGACCAAAATTGGCGTCCCTGTATTGGTTACCTTTCTTGGTGTAGGTGTTCTAGCAGGGGTTGATGGTATTGGCGGTATTGTATTTGACAATTACCGTGTAGCTTATTTTGTCAGTAACCTAGCCTTGGCCATGATCTTGCTTGATGGCGGTATGCGCACCCGCGTCCAGACGTTCCGTGTGGCTTTATCCCCAGCCCTCTCTTTGGCCACTTTCGGTGTTTTAATTACTGCAGCTATTACAGGTTTTGGCGCAGCCTACTTGTTTAATTTATCTTTATTAGAAGGTTTGTTGATTGGCGCCATCGTAGGCTCTACGGATGCCTCAGTTGTATTTAACTTGCTGAATGGAAAAGGATTAAATGAACGGGTTGGCTCTACCTTGGAAATCGAATCAGGTAGTAACGACCCTATGGCCATGTTTTTAACTGTGGCTTTAATTGAAGTTATTTTGCAAGGCATTGGTTTTGAGTCAGCCTTAGTCTTAGATTTTATTGTTGAGCTGGTTAAGCAATTTGGTATTGGTATTTCGCTTGGGTTAGGTGGCGGTTGGTTACTGTTGCAATTAATAAATCATGTTAAGGTTGACGAAGGACTGTATCCACTGCTTGCTGTGGCTGGCAGTGTGATGATTTATGCTTTTTCGGGTTACATTGGCGGTAGTGGTATTTTAGCGGTTTATGTTTGTGGTTTAGTGTTAGGTAACCGTCCAATTCGTCATCGTTCAGGCATTTTGAATATGTTTGATGGCTTAGCATGGCTAGCACAAATCGGTATGTTTTTGGTCTTAGGTCTGTTGTTAACACCACATCAGTTATTACCTATTATTGTACCTGGCTTACTCCTGTCTTTATGGATGATTTTGGTGGCTCGCCCAATAGCTGTGTTTGCAAGTCTTGTGCCTTTTCGTAACTTTGCTTTAAAAGAACGTATTTTTATTTCATGGATAGGTTTGCGTGGTGCGGTTCCTGTGGTTTTGGCGGTATTCCCATTAGTGAATGATGTGCCAAATGCGCAACTATTCTTTAATGTGGCCTTCTTTATTGTTTTAGTTTCACTTTTACTACAGGGGTCAACCTTAGGTTTTGCGGCACGCAAAGCTAAAGTTGAAGTGCCTCCCGCACCATCGCCTATCTCACGTTCAGGATTGGAAGTGTACCCAACCAGTGAGTGGGAGTTATTTGTATATCGTTTGGGTAAAGAAAAATGGTGTATTGGTGCGCCTTTGCGTGAATTAAAGATGCCAGAAGGTACCCGTGTTGCGGCATTATTCCGAAATAACTGTTTGTTACATCCTAGCGGTAGTACACGTTTAGATGCAGATGATATTTTATGCGTTATCGGCCATGAAGCAGATTTACCTTCTTTGGGTAAACTCTTTAGTGAAGCACCAGAGCGTGGTAAAGATATGCGCTTCTTTGGTGACTTTATCTTGGAAGGTGAAGCACAGTTAGGTGCAGTTGCCGCTATTTATAACCTTGAATTAGGTAGCTTAGAACCTCAAACCACACTGACTAACTTTATGCTAGAAAAAGTGGGCGGTGAAACTGTTGTCGGCGACCAGGTTGAATGGGAAGGCTGTACATGGACTGTGGCGCAAATGGATGATGACAAAATTACTAAAGTGGGTTTGCGCTTACCTGAGGGTAAACAGTTTAAACCTGCATTTTTATAGAGTTTACAAAGGACTTTCAGGCTATGTTACGTTTAAAGGCCTATCTTATAGGGATGCTTACCTGTTTTTGCTTTATATCCTCAGCTTGGGCTGTCGATCAAGCAGCCGTGCAGCAAGCACTAGATACACTAGAGTCACGTAATCTGCCAGAAGCCGACTTTGTTGCGGCCCAGAAAAATTTAAAACAAGCCTTGACGTGGCTACAAGCTGAACAAGAAGCTGCACAAGCGCGTGAAGCTTTAGCTAAGCAGCTGCTAGAGGCTCCTACTACCTTAGAAAATACGCGAAAACAACTACAAGAATTGCTAAAGCGACCTGAAGACTTTATCGTACAGCAATACGCTAATAAGACGCTCGAAGAGCAAGAACAAGCCGCAGCTGCCTATAGCCAAGAGCTAAGTATAGCTCAAAATAATTTAAGTCAAGCTAACGCAATGTATGTGCTAGCTCAGACACGTCCAGAACGCGCCCAAGTAGAGATAAATAGCAATTTACTGCGTTTACAAGAAATTGCAGCAATCATTAAAAGCTCAAAAGAGGGCACGCGTGTACAAACAGATGAAAAGTTAGATAGCTTACGAGCAGAGCGTCAAGCTCTAGAAATGCGTGATTTACAGCGCCAAGAAGAATTGGCTGGTAATAACACACTACAAGATCTAAGTAGTGCTCAGCGCGACCTTCATCAAGAACAAGTAACACGTTTAGAACTGTATAGCCAACAACTACAAGAATTAATCAGCCGCAACCGCCAAACACTGACTGAGCAAACTGTACGTGAACAATCTCAGCAATTAACCGAGGCTGGCAATAATGATCTATTAGTCTTGGAAAGCAAGCTTAACCTGAAGCTTTCTGACTACCTGTTGCAAACTACTGAAAAACGTAATGTTTTGATTCAGCAAAGTTTAAAGGTGAATCAACAACTGGCATCCGTAAAACAAATTGAATCAGCATTGGATGAGCAGATTAATGTACTTAAAGGCAGTTTATTACTGTCGAAAATTCTCTATCAGCAACGCCTAGCTTTGCCTAAGGTGAGTGTCGATAAAAGCATTGCTAATGATATTGCAGATGTTCGTTTGTACCAATTTACTCTGCGCCAAATGCGCGAGCAGATTAGCAAACCTGAAGAGTTTGTTAATCAAAAAATATTAGAGTCTGGAGGGGTGGCTGATCAACAGTTACAGGCTGCGTTGTTAGATCTTATAAGTGTACGCAGCACATTACTGGATCGCTTAAACCGAGAGCTTAATCTATTCTTATCTGATGCTATTAGCCTACAGCTGGGGCAACAACAGTTAGAAAAATCAGTTGCAGCTGTAAGTAAAACCTTAGATGAGCAAATGTTCTGGATTCCAAGTAATAAGCCATTAAACTGGGAATGGATAAAGAATCTTCCTCAGCAGTTAGTGCAGCAATGGGTTGACCTACCTGTGCAAAAAAACTCAACGCAATTAACCTCAGCGTGGATGAGCAAACCTTGGATTTTCTTGCCTTTCTTTCTCGTTATTAGCTTTTTAATTATTAAGCGTAAAAAGTTAGCCGAGCGCTTGCAGCAATTAAATAAGAAAGTAGGGCATCTACGTCATGATTCGCAGCTACTTACGCCAAAATGTATTTTATATGCCGTGTATTTAGCATTGCCACTGAGCTTATTTTTTGCCCTTGCAGGGGTAAGCCTAATTTTAGATGGTAATGATTTCACGAATCGCTTTGCTGCTGCTTTTTTTGAAATGGCACTTATTTGGCTGGTTTTTAACAGTTTTGGCCGGCTTTTAGCTGAAGATGGTATTGCTGTACGCCATTTTCATTGGGCTGCTGATATGGTTGGGTATTTGCGACGCAAAATACATTGGTTAACAGCCAGTTTAATTATTTTAGTAGCCATTGTTAGTTTGGCTCAGCAGCATCCAAATATGCTAGAGCATGATGTGCTTGGTTTTTTATTGCTTGTTGCTTGCCTATTTATTATGGGCATTATCCTCGTACAGATTGCACTGTTGCCCTATAAAGGTGAGAAAAAAAGCCACTTTAAACGCCTTGTTGGTGTTGCCCTTGCAAGCGTGCCTTTGGTTCTTATTGGTGCCTTAGTAATGGGATATTACTACACCACACTCCAGTTAACCGGCCGCTTGATAGATACCTTAACACTCGTTGTTGTTTGGGTTGTTTTAGAAGCAACAATTGTACGTGGTTTAGCCGTTGCTGCTCGTCGTTTAGCTTGGCACAGAGCGCTACAGGACCGCCAAGCGCAGCAAGCAAAAGAAGGCGATAATGAAATAGTACTAGAAGAGCCGAGGTTAGAGATCAGTCAAATTAATCAGCAATCATTACGCCTATTTATGTTGGCGCTATGGGCAGGTTTTTTTGTATTCCTTTATTGGATCTGGGTCGATCTACTAGGTGTAATGAGTTATTTAGACAATATTGTGCTTTACCAAACAATGATGGGTTCAGGCGATGCAGCTAGCCTTCAAAATATTACCTTACGCAGCTTATTTGGCGCATTAATTGTGGCGGTGGTAACTATAGCCTTAGCACGTAACTTACCTGGTTTATTAGAAATGCTGGTGCTATCGCGACTGAACTTAGTGCAAGGTGGTGCTTATGCGACAACAACAATCTTGTCTTATGCCATTATTGCTTCAGGTGCGGCATTGTTTTTTGCTAGCTTTGGCGTTACTTGGGATAAGCTGCAATGGCTAGTTACTGCCTTATTGGTAGGTTTAGGCTTTGGTTTGCAAGAGATTTTTGCCAACTTTGTATCAGGCATTATTCTCCTGTTTGAGCGCCCCATTCGAATCGGTGATGTGATAACTATTTCAGGGCAATCAGGTACAGTAAGTCGTATTCGCATACGTGCTACGACAATTACAGACTTTGATCGCAAAGAAATGGTTATTCCCAACAAAACCTTTGTAACAGGCAGCTTAACCAACTGGACATTGACCGACTCAGTAACACGCATTGTGTTAACTATAGGTTTTGCATATGAAGTTGATTTGCCAAAAGCGCGCGAGCTTATTCAGCAAGCACTAAAAGAAAACCCACGTATTTTACGAGATCCAGCGCCAAGTATTGTGTTCTCAGGCATTTCTGCGAGCACCTTTGATCATGAAGTACGTTTTTTTGTGCGAGAATTAGGTGATCGAAATCTATCAACAGATGAAATGCTAAACCGTCTTGTAGTGTTATTCCGAGAACACAATATTGACATGGCATTTAATCAGTTAGATGTATTTATTAAAAATAATGCAGGACAGGAAGTTCAGCTGGAGTCTCCCAACAAACTGGCCTGAGTAGTTCTATGTTATTAGATCAGCTTTTAGTTACTCCACGCTTCGCTACTTTAGGCGGAGCGTTTTTTGCACAGGTGCAGCCTACAGCATTAGATAAGGTTGAATTACTTGCTTTAAGCCCATCGGGCTTGCAGCTATTGGGCATTACAAATAACACGGCTAGCCAAGAACAGCTCCGCCAACTTTGTGCTGGCACTTGGCAATGGGAGAGTTATCCACCGCTTGCTATGGTTTATGCAGGGCATCAGTTTGGAGGATATAGCCCACGTTTAGGTGATGGGCGTGGATTGTTAGTTGCTGAAGTGCAAACGCCGGATCAAACGATTATCGAGCTACATTTAAAAGGTGCAGGCTTAACGCCGTTTTCGCGTATGGGTGATGGACGGGCAGTATTGCGCAGCAGTATTCGCGAGTTTTTAGTCAGTGAGTATATGCAAGCAATAGGTGTGCCTACGACTCAGGTTTTAGCCTTAGCGCGCTCAAGTACCAAGGTTTGGCGTGAACAAGTAGAAACCGCAGCCAGCCTTTTGCGCCTTGCTCCAAGCCATATTCGTTTTGGACATTTTGAGTACTTTTATTACAGTCGTCAATTTGATGAGCATGCAGCGCTGACTGAATATGTATTGAAGCATCATTATCCTGAATGTTTGCACAAACCTCAGCCAGCTTTAGCTTTTTTAGAGCAAGTTATAGAACGTACGGCCATACTTATTGCATACTGGCAAGCTTTTGGTTTTTGCCATGGTGTAATGAATACTGACAATATGTCTATTTTAGGACTTACCTTTGATTACGGGCCTTTTGCTTTTCTAGATGACTATCAAGCTAACTATATTTGCAATAAGTCGGATTCAACAGGGCGCTATGCTTTTAATCAGCAACCAGAAATAGGTTTGTGGAACCTAACAGCTTTGGCTGAAACCTTTACTCAACAAATCGCCATAGAAGAATTAAAAACAGCCTTAGCAAGCTATTGGAATATTTTTCAGCAAAGCTACCAATCATTAATGTGCCAACGTTTAGGTATGCACAATGACGCACAGGCCGCTGCGATTATTAGCGATTTACTTAAACAAATGCAGCAAAATCAAATTGACTATAACAATTTATTCAGGCGGCTTAGTGAGGAGCCTTTGGCTTTAGCGCTGGAAGGCTTAGCTGATGATTTTGTAGATGGATCTGCTTTTTCTCGTTGGGCGGCAGCCTATACACAGCAAGTTACCAAACTAGACTTAGACGAGACAACACGGCTTTTAGCTATGCAAGCCTTTAATCCGCGTTATAGTTTACGAAATTACTATCTGCAACAGGTCATTGAAGCCGCAGAAAAGGGAGATAACACAGTATTTTCTGAGCTACATGCTGTTTGTCAGTCGCCTTTTTTATCAAAAGAAGAATGGTTTAAGTGGTGTATGCCGCCGCCAGATACAGAAAAAGCACAGCCATTGAGCTGTTCTTCGTGATGGATTTTGTATAGTTTGCACTAGCTTACAGTTTTTCTTGGGAAAAGCTTACATACTGCCAAGAGTTAGCCAGTAAGGATCAAACTATGCGTTTGTTGACAGCAGTACTTGGAGTGTCAATGCTTTTTTTGAGTGCTTGCAGTTCCCCAAAAGAGCGTTTCTTAAAAACCTGCTTAGCAGTAGATGGTTATGATGAACCGACGTGTTCCTGTGTTTATACAAAGTTAAGTGAGATTTATCCAGAATCTGAGATGGAAAATATTGTTGATCGCACCAGCCAACTGCCGCTAACAACCAAACAAAAAATCGAACATATTGCCCTGCAATGCACATTGGAACAAATAGTGCTCCATTAGTTAATTAAATCTATAACTACTAGAGCATTAATTTCTGAAAAATTAACTTTAATGCTAGAAGCTTATAAGGATTTATTAAAAAATTACGGCTCGCTAAAATATTGACTGCCATACTATGAGCTTAGGATTGATAAGTTAATTATGATCAGAATAGGCCTATTATAAGAATTAAGCCTGTGTACAATCGCCAGGCAGCTAGAACGTTATTGAATAGTTTGTGCTATTAACGAAAATATATGTATCGCAACAGAAGTTAGCATTTCCTAATCACTAATATTTCGATATCTACTTAGTTGTAGTTATAAATAGTTAGGATAAGTAATTTTTAGTATAAGCGCGTAACTTGATTTTAGCGAATGTTCAGTTAATGTACAGTTTTATAATTGGTCATTTTTCTAAGGCATAAACTTCTAAAAGGTAAAGCATGAATAAAATATTTAAAATAATATTAACATGTTCTATTATGTTTTTTATTTTTTTTGGATTTTTGCTAGGCGTTAATAATGACAATAGTAGCCCTGTGAAGGATATAGTTTTCTGGGATCAGTATAATGATACTTGTATTTCTGGTGACAAGGAAAACGCTTATAAGGATATTCTATCAAATTATTTGCATGATTATTTTTATACTACGAAGGGAAGGTTAATGGGCCTTTGGATAGAAGATTTTGCGATGGTAAAGATGAGTGTATAGCTTTTAAATCTATACCAAGTAAAGAAAAAGAATTAATAAATTATCTTGAAAACTCAAAAGAAAGGATTAATGACTATTTATTTGATGGTTTTTTTGAAGAAATTCAAAGGGGAGGCATAAGTAAAGCTGATTTATCAATAAAAAATAATAAATATTCGTACCTGGTTGGTGCTCCTGCAGGTGAAGTGGTTTTATTAAATGATTGTTGTTATTTTATTAATCGAGGTGATTTGCCAGAGTTTGAAAAAACTATATTTCGAGATGAAAAAACGGACGATTTTATTAGAATTGATTCTTATCTTTATAGAGGGGTCGATTATTCAGGCTCTACAGCTTTTGTAAAATATTATTATATAAAACCAATAAGCTTATGCGAGAAAAATTAAATGATTTATTT
>NZ_JAZDRH010000022.1:0-51995 GCF_047470865.1 Pseudomonas sp. F1_0610 | reverse complement strand
CAATAAGAATAATTAATATTAATTGAGTATATATTTTTAATATTTAAGCATAGCAACTTCCCCTTATGTAATTAATGACATAAAAGCTATCACTTAATTTCAAAAAATAACTCAATAAAAAAGCCAGCTCTAAGAGCTGGCTAAATAAGGGGATTTGCTTAACAACGGATACAACGAGAGTTAACCAAGGAAGGCTTTTGTCACAATGTATAGAAGTGATGGGCCTAGTAAGCAACCTAGCGCTGTGTAGAAGGCTGCGGTTAAGCAACCATAAGGTACTAAGCGTGCATCTGTTGCCGCCAAGCCACCTGCTACACCGCTTGATGTGCCCATTAATCCACCGAAAATCATGGCTGAGCGTGGGTTATTCAAACCAATGTAAGGTGCAACAAAAGGCGTTGCGACCATGACTACAATTGATTTTACCAAGCCAGCAGCGATAGATAGTGCCATCACTTCAGAACTTGCACCAATAGCCGCACCTGTTACAGGGCCTACAATGTAGGTTACTGCGCCAGCGCCAATGGTTGTTACGCTAACAGCATCGGTATAACCGAACATCAGCGCAATGGCTGCACCTGCAATAAATGAAGTTAATACGCCAAGGAATAATGAAACCACTCCAACTACGCCAGCGCGTTTAAGCTCATCTACGTGCACACCAAAACCGGTGGCAATAATGGCAAAGTCACGCAACATTGCCCCGCCTAAAATACCGATACCTGAAAGTAACGATATATCCACTAAGCCTTTCTGCCCGCCTGAGTAAGCGCCCCCTACATAAGACAAGATAAGTCCAATTAAGATAGCGATTGCAGAGCCGTGCAGACGGCCTTTAGTGAATTTGTCGGACATCCAATAGGAAATCCACATAACTACGCCAATAAAGGCAAAACCTGTAATCAAGCCGTAGCTATTTAAAACTTTGGTTAAGGCTTCAGTAATCATTGTTATTATCCTCAGCAGGCTTCTGCTAATGCCGAATTTTTCTTATCTTTTTGCCCAATACGCGCCAGCAGCGGAACAAGTGCAAAGCTGATGCCTACGGCTAGCAAGCCTGCCAAAATAGCGGCTGGGCCACCTTTAATAGCGCCGTATACGTTTTGCTGAGCAGCCATTGCTACTACGATTGGGATATAGACCGCACTCCAAAATTCAATGCCTTGTTCTGTTTTAGCAGCCAAAGGTTTATGTTTTGCTAAGTAGCTGCCGCCTAAGATAAGCAACACCATGGCAAAACCTACACCGCCTACGTTGGCTGGAACACCGATTAATGCACCAAGTAGTTCGCCGATAAACAGCCCTATTAAAGTACAGATAGATAAAAGAGCTACACCGTAAATAATCATTTTTTTTCCTCAAAATTATTGTTATTGGTTTGAGCTTTATGTGTTAGTTAATAGTTGTCGGCTCCTGCCCTTAACATCAGATGCGTAAGGCTATCTAGACGTGTTCCTTGAAATGAGTAAGTTACTGCCTGAGGTATCACACGACGTGCTAAACCACTGAGCACAGTGCCTGGCAGTAATTCGATATGTAAACGGACTCCTCGCTCGTAAGCGGCGCGTAAAGCGCCTTGCCAATCGACTATTTGGCACATGTTAAAGGCCAAATCTTGCTTTATTTGTTCGCCATCTAGCATTAAACGTGCAGTGGTACTGCTGATATAGCCTATTTGTGCACGTTTAAGCTGTATGTTGCTAAATGCATCAGCCAGTTGCTTTGCTGCCTCCTCTAACAGACTACAATGTGAGGGCACGCTAACGGCTAAGCGGCATACCCGTCCCCATCCAGTTGTTTTGACTGCCTGTGCCAGTTGCGCCAATGCTTGATCTGCACCTGCCACTACTAGCTGATTATCCGCATTGATATTGGCTAAATAGAGCGACTGTCCTTGCGCCTGAAAAGGCTCTAGTACGGTGTCTAACTGCTCTAATGTAAGCCCTTGTACGGCTGCCATGCCATAGCCTTTAGGATAAGCCTGCTGCATGAGTTCACCACGCAAGGCAACCAAACGCAGCGCATCGGCAAAATCTAACGCGCCTGCGACCACTGCCGCGGCATAGGCGCCTATAGATAACCCAGCTACATATTTAGGCTTACAGCTGTGCTCAATTAGTAAACGTGCGCTAGCCACACCTGCAATGAGCAAGCACAATTGCACATTACGGGTATTGCATAAGGCTTGGGCGTTATCAATTTCACTTAGTTTTTGGCCTAGTACCTCTTGTGCTTGGGCTAATACCGCTTGCACAGCTGGCTGTTCAGGTAGCTCATGCAACATATTCACTTGCTGTGCGCCTTGACCTGGGAAGCTTAGTAACGCATTCATAAGCCCTCCTTTTGCCAAGGGTTTTGCGTTAATACAGGGCCATGATGTGTTTTCAGCATGACCTTAGTGGCGTCACTTGCCCATTCCGCCAAACTCACTGCACCCAAAGGTGTCTCTAACTGCACATCTAAACACTTAGACACCTCTTGTAACTCTATCCATAAGCGTTTGGCATGGGCTCGGCCAAGCGCGAACGGCAGGCGTACCGTTAAATCCAGATCACTATGCGTTGTTATACAGTGCTCTTGGGTTGCCAACTGATAGGCATGGCTGCCAGTGATGCCCCACTGCCATTGTTTAAGTAGCAGTTGTAGACGACTTATCACAGGGGCCAAGTCGCTAGTGAGCGCCTTGTGCAAGAGCTGATCAGGCGTGGTAACCTTGGTAATGTCAGCTACTGCCAGCCAAGTAGCATAGCGCTCTATCTTCTGCTTACCACGAACACCTACAGCCACTCTATCGCTATGTTGCTGATCGCGACGCACAACTACAGGGTGGTTATCCGCCAAACGTGCTGCGACCCAAGCTGGAGCATCATCTGCCAGCATGTTTGCCGTTAAGCCCCAGACTAAATCATGGGGTAACAAACCAGACGCATAGACAGCAGCACAGTTCGACATAAGCTAGTTCCACTGGGCGCGCATTAATTCACGCACTTTGCTAGAGGCTTGACGATTAGCAGCGCCTAAGCGATTGCTTAAACTAACATCGCCTTGAGCAATGCTATCTAATGCTTCACTTAATGCTTGCTGTACTTTGCTCACATCCTCAGTAGTAGGCATAGCTGGGTTAGTCACATCTACCAAAGCATGCAATAAGCCTAGCGAGCCATAGTTGTTGATGTCGTATGCCATTGGTGGGATTTTTTCTGCCAAGGCTTCCAACTCATCCACTGTACGCAAGGTGACTCGAGCAGCCGACTCTTTACCCATGGCATGCACCATAACCCCAGCATCACGTAAGGCGACAATGCGATTAGCCTGATAACCATGCGCCAAGAATGCTCCAGACATTGCCTTGCCCACCAACAGTGCCAGAACAGGATGCCCAGCTAAACGTGCTTGAGCATAAGCTCCCGCAGCGCCTGCCAATGCTTGATGAATACCTAAGGCTTCCTCACGACGACCATACGCTTGGCTTGGCACATCTACCACAGCAATAATCACGCGTTTTTCACTGACATTTTTATCTTGTTCAATAGTTTCCTGTACCGCTTTGGCTAAGCCCCATCCTTCCAGCATGCCTACTTCACCATTACGTGCACGCGGAAATAAGTTTTGCGCATCTGGCACTACCGCAATAAAGCGTGCATTGCGCCCTGCAAAGACAGCATCACGGGCTTGAACAGAAGCAGGTAGCGCGGGCACCACGGATGCCTGCGGTGCTAATTGATCCAACCATTGTTGAGCTCGATTTGGCGTACTCATGCAGGTTCTCCTTGATAAAGTTGGCGAACGTGCTCTGGGCTTAACTGCTCACCTGATAGCTGGGCAAATTTTTCTAAGTAGAAGGCGTATTGCTCACTACGGGAAGGTCCGACTGGCTGGGCTAATAAACGCACAACAGCTTCGCGCATAGCGCTGCAGTTGTCTTCACTGAAAGCATCAACTAAACCACTGGCAAAACGCTGCTCACCACCCGTAAAGCTCCAGATAAAAGGGCGATTACGCGAGTCGTATTCATCAATGCCTGCTTCTTGCTCAATCACCTGTGGACCATTTAAGCCAACTCGGGCTTCTTGGGTAACCACTAAGCTAGAACACAAGGCAGCTGCAATAGACATGCCACCAAAACAACCGACAGAACCAGCTACTACGCCTATAACTGGCTGATGTACACGCAGTGCTACTATGGCGGCGTGAATCTCAGCAATCGCAGCCAAGCCAAGATTGGCTTCTTGCAGGCGCACACCACCTGTTTCTAGCAGCAAAACAGCGGCCCGTGGAATGCCCTTTAGGTTATCCTCTAAAGCCAACTCCAGCGCAGCCGCCAGTTTGGCACCTGAGACCTCACCCATGCTGCCGCCTTGGAAGTTACCTTCAATAGCGGCAACTACTACAGGCTTGCCATTGATAGTGCCTTTGGCCACCACAGCACCATCGTCCGCTTGAGCAACAATGCCTTGTTGTTCGAGCCAAGGTGATTTCACACGGTCAAACGGACCTAGTAATTCTTGCATGCTGCCTTGATCAAGCAGGCTGCGAGCACGTTCACGTGCGTTTAACTCAACAAAACTTTGTTGGGCTAATAAGCTTTGTGTATCAGTCATCGCTTGCCTCCTCTAGCGCTTGTTCAATGCGTAAACGCACAACACCTGGAGTCGCGCCAAAATCATTAATTTCAATACTGACAGCCGGCATGAGTTGCTCGCTAAACATGCGATCAAATAAGTGCTGCCAACGTGCACCGCTGCCATCAACAGAGGTGGTGACTTGAATTTTAAGTTCGCCTTCACGGCCAGGCTCTAGCAAGACTTCTAAGTCACCAGAACCTACACAGCCAACTAAAGCGCGATGCAAGCAGGGTTTTCCTGCCGCAAAAGTAAAAGATAAAACTTCCATTAGACGCTGCCCTCTTGTGCTGATGCGGGTAAAATGCTGTCAATCCATAAGCTGGCGGCCAGTAAATCTGCGGCCCCGCCTGGAGAAGCATTGCGCGCCAGCAAGCCGGTTTCTAATTGTTGAAATTGTTGTTGTCCTAAAGCACTGGAATAGCCGCCTAGCGCAAGCACTTTACGTGCCTGCTGTTGCATCCACATCAAGCCTTCTAAACCAGAACGATGTAGCACGCAGGTATCCGCAAGTTCACTGGCTATGGCCAGTAAAGCGTCAACCCGTGCAGCCTTCTCACTTGCGCCCTGTTGACGGCTTTTCAGGAGTTGCTTAAGTCCTAAGTGCACGCTAGGAAAGCCCTGTTGTGCCTGTTCGCGCGCGCCGCTAACGGCATATTTCTGGCGAACTTTAGCGCCATTGCTTAGCCCTTGTTGAGGAATGTATCTATCCTCAATTAATGCTAACTGGGCGGCGCGCTCTGTTAGTTCTTGAGCCGTGGTAAAAGGCGCAAGGCTGGCGGCAACTACTAATAAGCCTAACGCCCAAATAGCACCACGATGTGTATTAACACCCTGAGTGCATTTCAGCATTTGTGCTTCGCCTAAGCGTCCAATAGCGCCCATACTTTCACGTAAGCTTTGGTCAATATGTGGATGCACCTGCGCGGCTATAGCCATTTGGTAAAAAGTTGGCCACAAGCTATGTGCTGACGCTTGCATCAGCTCTAGTGTTAAATCGCTGTGCGCACCGCTACCACGACGGTCAACCAGACCAGGTTTTGGTGTTAACTGCACTTCATCTAATAAGGCTTGCACAGCGGAATTGGCTAGATATTCTGCCCACTGCGTAGCACATACACGCGCTTGTGGTTTAGCCATGATTACCAGCTCCTAAAACGTGCAGGAGGTTGATACAAACCGCCTGACCATTGCACTAGCTCACTAATACTTTTTGCAGCCAATAACTCACGACTGGCATCTGTGCGACGAATACCTAAATCTTCTGGCAAGGCAATTAACCCTTCACGGCGCATGCGCTCTGTATCTTTTGGGTTATGCCGCATACCAATGCTAGTTACCCCTGCTACGGCGGCAATCATGGCGCGACGCTCTTCTAATGAGCGTGCTTTGTATAAATAAGCAATGCCTTCTTCGGTAAGCAAGTGAGTAACGTCATCGCCATAAATCATGATAGGCGCTAATGGCATACCACTTTTCTTAGCCACGTCAATTGCATCTAGCTGCTCAACAAAAGTAGGCTTTCCACCTTCTTGGAAGGTTTCAACCATTTGCACCACCAATTTTTTACCGCGCTCCAGCATGGTTTGTTCAGGGGTGCTTTGTTTTTGCACCATATCCAACCATGCCGCAGTGGCATGACGACGACCACGAGGATCATGCCCCATGTTAGGTGCGCCACCAAAACCAGCTAAACGACCACGGGTTACCGTAGATGAATGACCATCGCCATCAACCTGCAAGGTAGCGCCAATAAACAGATCCACAGCGTATTGCCCAGCAAGCTGGCACATCATGCGGTTGGAACGCAAAGAACCATCACGCCCCGTAAAGAACACATCAGGTCGAGCGGCCACATAGTGTTCCATGCCTAGTTCAGTACCAAAGCAATGCACGCTTTCTACCCAGCCCGTTTCAATGGCAGGAATTAAAGTTGGATGGGGGTTCAACGTCCAATTGCGGCAAATTTTGCCTTTTAAGCCTAAACGCTCGCCATAGGTTGGCAGCAATAGCTCAATGGCTGCGGTGTTAAAACCAATACCATGATTGAGCGATTGCACATTGTGCTTTTCATAAATACCACGAATCGCCATCATCGCCATTAGTACATGTACGGGTTTGATATGGCGTGGATCACGGGTAAATAGTGGTTCAATGTAGAACGGCTTGTCTGCTTGCACGACAAAATCTACCCAGGATGCGGGAATATCCACACGTGGCAAATCGCTGCTGTCTTCAACAATTTCATTCACCTGAACGATAACAATACCGTCACTAAATGCTGTTGGTTCAACAATAGCAGGCGTATCTTCAGTACTGGGTCCCGTGTAAATATTGCCATGGCGGTCCGCACTAAAGCCTGCAACCAAGCAAACATTAGGAATCAAATCCACTAGCAAGCGAGAATACAGCTCAATGTAAGTATGGATTGCCCCAATTTCTAATAAACCGTCTTCTAACAGCTGGCTAATGCGCAGGCTTTGTGGCCCTGCAAAAGAGAAATCTAGCTTGCGGGCAATGCCGCGCTCAAATAAATCCAGATGCTCACTACGCCCGACGCTTGGCATAATCATGTGCAAATCATGCAATTTGCCTGCATCCACTTCCGATAATGAGCGCGATAAAAAATCGGCTTGCTTCTGGTTGTTGCCTTCTAAAACAACCTTGTCGCCTGAAGCAATTAATAGCTCCAACGCGCTTACAATTTTGTCTGTAGGTAACACTTTTCCATCGGCAAGATGGCGCACACTGTCAACCCGACGCTGCTTTTCACTACGCCGGCGCGACCATTGTGCTGGTGGTTGGATTGTTCTTGTCATCTTAGCTCCACAGCATTAAGACCTTGTTGTTTATCAAGGTAGAAATACTGAAGATTTGCTTCAATCAAGATCATTCGTCATTCATTAGCTTTAAGTTAATGAATTTCGTTAAACCTGTGAATAAGCCTTATAGCATCAGGCTTATATCACTATATAAAAATATAGATTAATTGCTCAGTTACAACTTAAGTCTCACTAATGTCGATCATTAACGACTTGCATTCCTGCAACTTTTCGCAATTAGCAGTTACACTAAGCCTAACTTTTAACCTGAGATTAGATCCAACCATGAAAGGCAAAATCGCCGTTGCATTGCTAAAAGGCGTGGCAAAACTGTCATGGCCCGCTGTTCAACATTTAGGCAATTTTATTGGCAATTGCATGTGGTGGTTTAATACCTCTGCATGCAAAGTGGTACAAATTAACCAAGAGCATTGCTTTCCTGAACGCTCTCCAGATCAGCGCGCAATACTCGCACGCCAAACCTTGCAAGGTATTGGTAAAACCATGGTAGAAAGCGCCTGTGCCTGGTTATGGCCTGTGGATAAAACCTTAGCCTTGATTGATGAAGTAGAAGGCATGGAGGTTTTAGAACACGCATTAGCCAGTGGGAAAGGCGTCGTTGGTATTACTAGCCATTTAGGCAATTGGGAAGTGCTAAACCACTTTTACTGTAGCCACAGCAAACCTATTATTTTCTATCGCCCGCCCAAAATAAAAGAATTAGACGAACTTATTGCCCAGCAACGCGTACAGCTAGGCAATCGTGTTGCGCCTTCTACCAAAGAAGGTATTTTGAGCGTTATCAAAGAAGTACGCAAAGGCGGCTCAGTGGGTATTCCTGCTGATCCTGAACCCAGTGAGTCTTCAGGTGTATTTGTTCCTTTTCTAGGCACTCGCGCGCTCACCAGCAAGTTTGTTCCTAACATGCTTAAAGGACATAAAGCAGTAGGCGTCTTTTTGCATGCTATTCGCCTACCAAATAACCACTTTAAAGTCTTAATTGAAGCAGCACCTGAAGCCATGTATAGCGATAATGTGGACGAAGCCGTTGCGGCAATGAGCGCCACTATTGCCAGCTATGTGCGACGCTGGCCAGAGCAATATATGTGGAGCATGAAGCGCTTTAAAAAACGCCCTGAAGGTGAAGCTCGCTGGTATTAAGCAGCGAGCGTTTTTCTAAAGCGTGCCAGCGCAATACTAAAGAACATTACGCCCACGACCAACAGCGCTAGCATTTCAGGCCAAACGAGTTCAAAGCTAGCGCCTCTAAATAAAATCGCAGTCGACAAGCTAACATAATGGGTAGTTGGCGAAATTTGCATAACATATTGTAGCCATTGCGGCATACTTTCTAAGGGGGTTGTACCGCCTGACAGTAGCAACATGGGCAGGATCACAGGAATAGAAAGCAAACCAAACTGCGGAATAGATTTAGCAAAGGTAGTTAAGGTTACTGCCAGTGAGGTACAGGCAAATAAATACATGGCTGTAACCAGCAAAAACAACCCCATAGAGCCCGCCAACGGAATTTCTAAAACACGCTGTACGACGATTTCCAGCGCCAGCCAAGTGCACAGCACTATGACCAGCATATTAGCCCAAATTTTCGCCCCCATAATTTCGGCAGCGGTTAATGGCAATACTAATAAATGCTCTAAGGTGCCATGTTCACGTTCACGCAATAAAGCCGTTCCAGCCAGTAATACGGCTAGCACAGTAACATTGTTGATCATTTGAATAATGGCTAAAAACCAACCACTTTGCAGGTTGTTATTAAACATCACGTTCGCCACCAACTTCACGGGTGGTTCACCGCTTTGCAGTTGGTTGGCCATTTCACGTTTGATAATAGCGCCAATATAAGAAGCCCCCATAAAGGCTTGGCTCATGGCCGTAGCATCTACGTTAACCTGTAATTCTGGCTGCTTGCCTGCTAATAAATCACGGTGAAAATTAGGCGGAACATTAATTACAAAGGTATATTTACCACCATCTAACACTTCATCAATTTGATCATATTCAATATAAACAGGCTTTTTAAATTCGGGCAGTAGCAATACTTCAGCTAGGCGGCGTGAAAATGAGCTTTGGTCTTGGTCAACAATCGCCACGCTAGCATTACTCACACCAATAACAGCGCCAGAGGCTGGCATATAGATTGCCAAGGTAAAGGCATAAAGCATAAAAAGAATAAGTACGGCGTCATAACGCAAGCTAACCAGTTCTTTAATACCTAACCGAAAAATATGCGATAACTTATGCACGCTACACCTCCTGCTTTTTCAGCAATAACAGGCTTAAGCCTGTAAAGCCTAAATAAAAAGCCAACAACGCCAAGTACTGTGGCAATAAATCCATAAAGCCTAGTGCTTTGGTAAAGGTGCCAACGGAAATATCAAGAAAATAGCCTGCTGGGAATAAGGTTCCCATCACCGCTGAGCCGCCATCTAATGAGGAGCGTGGAACAATCAAACCTGAAAACTGAATTGTTGGTAAGGTCGTTAAAATAACACTCCCCAAAATAGCTGCGATTTGCGTTTTAGTCACAGTTGAAAGCAGTAAACCAAAACTGGTAGTCGCCAGCACATAGAGTAAACCGCCCAGTAACAATGCAGCTAAACTGCCTTTAAGAGGTACGTTAAATACCCAAGTGGTAATCATAATCAGCAAAAGAAGATTAATAATACTGACAACCAAATAAGGCATTTGCTTACCCAACAAGAACTCTAAACGCGTTAACGGTGTGGCGTAAAAGTTGGTGATAGAACCCAGTTCTTTTTCTCGAACTACACCTAAAGCCGTCAACATGGTTGGAATAAAAACTAAAATCAACGCCATTACGCCAGGGCCCATGGCGTTAACGCTCACCACATCTTGGTTATAACGAAAACGTGTTTCGACCCGCAATGGTGACTCACCAATACCCGCAGGCAAATTACTTTCTGCTAAGTAATTTTGGATGCTTTGTTCATGTAGTGCGTTGACATAGCCTCTGGTAGTTTCAGCACCAAACGGCATGCCGCCATCAATCCATACGGCTACTTCAGGAGAGCGTCCTGCAAATAGATTGCGCCCAAAACCTGCTGGAATCTCAATAGCCAATTTCAGTTCAGCACGCTGCAGCCTATCTTGCATATCTTGCATGCTGGTTATAGGTGCTTGCTCAACAAAATAACGCGAGCCACGATAAGCTTCTAAGTAAGTGCGGCTCTGGGCGCTATTGTCTTGGTCAAATACAGCAAACTTAAGATCTTCTACATCCAGTGAAATACCCAACCCCAGCACTACCATCATTAAGACAGCTCCTAAAAGGGCGAAGGCGAGGCGAACTTTATCACGCATTAGCTCCTTACTTTCACGCATAGCCGTAGCTAGCATGCGTGTTAATGAAAAGCTGGTACGAGGTATCTGTGTCGCACTATCGCTAACTAAGCTTACATCTTCCTCATGGGTTTCACCTTGGGCTTGCTCTAAACAAGTTACAAAGGCTTCCTCTAGTGTTACACCTTGGAATTGATGCTGTAATGCCTCAGGCGTGCCTACCGCCAACACTTTGCCGGCATGCATTAAGGAAATACGATCACAACGCTCAGCTTCGTTCATAAAGTGCGTTGATAAAAAGATGGTAACGTCTTGCTCACGCGACAGCTCAATCAAAAGTCGCCAAAAATCATCACGTGCAGCGGGGTCAACACCAGAAGTAGGCTCGTCTAAAATCAATACTTCAGGCTCATGAATAATAGACACTGCCAGCGACAAACGTTGGCGCAGCCCAAGCGGTAAAGCACCAGCTTGCTCCTCTGCATAATGTTCAAGATGAAAGCGCTCAATCAAATTTTGGCTGCGTTTTTTTGCCTCAGCACCTGCTATATCAAACAATCGCGCATGTAACTCTAAATTTTGTCGCACACTTAATTCGCCATAGAGCGAAAAGCTTTGCGACATGAAACCTACACGTTTACGCGTTGCTAAATCTTTGGCATCTACGGCGTTACCTAACAGCCACGCCTCCCCTTCACTGGCCGCCAATAAACCCGTGAGCATTTTCATGGTGGTGGTTTTACCGCAACCATTGGAGCCTAAGAAACCGAAAATCTCACCTTTGCTAATTTCGAAATTGACTTTATCCACTGCCACAAAATCACCAAATTTCATGGTCAAGTCTTTGGCTTTAATGGCGATTTCTTGGGTTTCTGTTGTTCTTGGTGGAATGGTTAACGCTTGGTGTTGCTTGCCTTGGCTTTGCTGAAAGTGAGTGAAAGCGTCATCTAGCTTACCTGTAGCTGTTACTTGAGCCAATTCAGTGGTTAAGCCATCAGCAATAATTTTTCCGTCATCAAGCATCAAACAATGCTCAAACTGAGCCGCTTCATCCATATAAGCTGTGGCAACCAACAAGGTTAAATGCGGACGATCAGCGCGTACACGGTCAATAAGCTGCCAGAAGTTGCGCCGAGATAAAGGGTCAACCCCCGTAGTTGGTTCGTCTAAAATCAGTAAATCAGGATCATGAATAAGGGAGCAGCATAAACCTAGTTTTTGCTTCATTCCGCCAGAAAGCTTACCCGCTGGACGATCAATAAAACGTAACAGGTCGGTCGCAGCCAGCAAACCATGCATACGCTCATCTGCTTCGTCTTTAGATAAGCCAAACAAAGTCGCAAAAAAACGTACGTTCTCGCCAATAGAAAGCTCAGGGTAGAGGTTATGCCCTAAACCCTGGGGCATAAAAGCAATGCGTTGGTACAAGCTTCGCCTATGCTTGCGCTCGGTAATAGCGCCTCCTAACACATCCAAGGCGCCTTCTTGAATAATTTTCACGCCAGAAATTAAACCTAACAGGCTCGATTTTCCAGCGCCATCAGGGCCTATCAACCCACAACGCTCACCCTGTTTTAAACTAAAGCTAACCTGTTCCAGCGCCGATTGTTTGCCATAGCGGTGCGAAATATCTTTAGCAATAACAGCTAACTGACTCATAGTGCCCCCTATAACATTTAGTTGTTATTTAAGTTGGTAGGCCAAGCAATTGAGCTGTCGGTGCGCACATAGCTAACGCCTGGCATACCAGGTTTAGCTGCGGGAATTTTGTCTGAATCAAGTAAACGAAGCTTTACGCGAAACACTAGTTTTTGGCGCTCGTTAAAGGTTTCGACTTCTTTAGGGGTAAATTGAGATTTTAATGCAACAAATTGCACTTTGGCGGGCAAGGTTTGATCTAGCGCATCAAGTACAATACGTGCTTCATCACCCACTACCAGTTTGCCTGCAACATCTGTTGGCAAATACACATTCATATATTGATCGGCTGGGTTAATCATTAAAAAAATACGTCCGCCAGCCGCTAACACTTCACCTTCTTCTGCCACTTTCAACTGAATAACGCCAGACATTGGCGCATACAAACTACTATCGGCAATATAGGTGCTGATTTGTGTTACCTGAGCTTGTGCTGCTTTAATTGCTGCTTGCGCAGCCGAGACATTTGAATTAGCTGCATTTAGCGCCGCCGTTGCTGTGTCATACCTTGTTTGATGTTGATCCACCAACTGTTTGCTGGCATTTCCTGTACGCAGTAATTCACGAAAACGCTTTAAGTCTTTGGCGGCTAGGTTTTGTTCACTCTGGCGTAAAACCGTATTAGCTTGAGCGGCTGTTAGACTGTCTTTTGCACGCATCACTTCGGCTTGTGCCTGTGCCAGTTGCGCTTCTAAGGTGGCGGTTTCCATTTTGGCCAATAGTTGACCTTTCTCTACTGGATCGCCTTCATCAAAGAAAATACGCTCAATCTTACCTGCATATTTAGTGGCTATCTGTACTTCTGTCGCTTCTAAACGTCCATTTGCCACGTAAAACCCAGCGGGCAATTTATCTTGTAATGACTTCCAATAACCAAAACCAGCTGCTGCAATAATTAACCCCACAAAAGGAACGAGATACCATTTAGCCGTACTTTTTTGACTGGACATGTTGACTCCTAGGTATAGCCACGCAAAGAAATATATTTTATTTAACTATCTAATTTAGAACTATCTTACTAGCCTAGTTAAAATAACTTAACTTTGCAGCCACTTGCATCAAACAGGCGTGTTTTATCTAGTTTTTTTAACGTATTTTTACAAAAAAACTTGCTTTATTTGGGTGAAGCAACCAACACCTTGTCCAGTGGAATATCCCAACTCTGCACTGGTATATGCGCTAGCTCCTGACAAGCATGCGCAACTCCAACTAAAACAGGTTTACGCCATGTTTTGCGCTGCGTTAAATAGGCAAAATGGCGATCATAAAAACCACCCCCCATTCCTAAGCGACCACCTGTTCTATCAAAACCAACCAACGGCAACAAGACTAAATCTAGCGCCCAAGGCTTAACTTGCAAGTCTCGATTAATTTTTGGTTGCACAATATTAAATCGATTTTTTTCCCACACTTGATTCGCTACTACCTGCTGAAATGCCATTTGTGTTTGTGGCCATGTATTAAGCACAGGCAAATACACTTTTTTACCACAAGCCAACGCGTAATCAATTGTGGGCTGTAAATTGAGTTCTCCATCATTGGCAAGATACATAGCAATGCGTTGATGGCGATGAAACAACGCGCTTTTCACAAACTGCTTTAAAAAGTGCTGGGCAGCTTTTTTTTGCGCTATAGGGCTAAGTGCGCGACGTTGCTCACGTAATGTTTTACGCAGCTGCGCGCGGCTTGGAATGCTATCTGTCATTTGCCTAGATATAAGAGAAAAACCTAGCATAACCAAAGCCTAGATTTTGTTCTATGATGTTTTGCAAGCAATAAAAAACCCAGCGCAATAACTGGGTTTTAAATTAGGTTTCCCCTAGGTGCCGCTGTTAGCATTGGCCTTGAACCCGAAAGTTCAAGGTGGGAGTAGCGAAGACCTTTAGGCTTTCCGTCAAGCGGACATGCTCACCAGTCCAAAAACGAAACTCCCGAGATATAAAATTATCGGCTCAGGGACTCTGCCAACTGGCCAACACCCGAGGAAGTTACTTCAGTATACACGCATCTGATTAGGCATCAAGCGCTATTCAGATAGGTTTTTATCTAAGCGTGTAAGCAAAGTCCGTACTGCTTCAACATCAACACTTTCGGCTTCAGGCTTGGCACTTTTTAGCTGTATGCTTTGTAACTCATAGGTCATATTTAGCGCTGCCATAACAGCAATACGCTCAGTACCTACCACTTTTCCGCTACGACGTATTTCACGCATTTTACTGTCCAAAAAGCGTGCAGCGCGCTCTAAAGCAAACTCCTCACCCTCAGGGCAAGCAATGTGATATGCCTTATCTAGAATATCTACTACAACAGTTTTTGCCTGAGTCATGTATCTTGCTCCAACGCTTTTAATCTCGAAATCATGGCTTCGACCTTCACACGAGCCAATTGGTTCTTTTCAATTAGCTCTGCCCGTTCTTCTCGCCAAGTTCGTTCAGCATTTTTGAGGAGCTGGTGCTGCTGTTTTAACTCTTCATAACGCGAAATAAGCTGATCAACACGGCTTAAAAGGGTTTTAATCTCTGAATCTTTCATAAACCCTCCTGCAACCTAAGCAATAGATTTATTGCTCGATAACATGGTCATTTCAAATCAAGATGACTAGGATAATAACATTCGTTGCTAAGTGCCATGTGGCAATGCTTATTTGCGATAAATTTTACATTAGCCTGCACTTAAAATCTGGATAAAGCATACAATAGTGCGCATATCGCCCCTGTTATGACTGAGACGAAACCTTACAATGTCTGAAAAAACTTCTGCTTATCAAGCCTTTGCGGCCTTACTAGGCGCACAAAACCAGCCACTTTCACCTGCCGAGTTACAAGGTCTGTTAATTGGTCGCTGCTGCGGTGGCGCTAATTTTGAAGTGGCCGATTGGCTAACAGATGCCGCTGAGCTATTTGATGGTGAAATTCCTGAAAGCTTGCATGCCCCTTTAGCTGGCTTATTGCAAATGACCCAAGCAGAGCTGCAATCTAGCGAAGTGATGGCGCTCACTCTACTACTACCTGATGATGATTGCAGTATCGCCGAGCGCACACAGGCAGTCGCTATGTGGTGCCAAAGCTTTTTAGCTGGTTTTGGTTTAGTGGCTGGCAGTAAAAAACTCAGTACCGAAGCCAATGAAGTGCTAGAAGATCTTGTCTCTATCACACAGATTCAGTCTAACGCAGAAGAAAACGAAGATACTGAAGATGATTTTATGCAAGTGTCTGAGTACTTACGCATTGCGCCTATTCTGTTATTTAACGAATTAGGACAACACTCTGTGACAACTGAACCCAACACAGCCGTACATTAAGGAGTAAGCATGTCGTCTATTAGCAAGGCTGAATTTTCTCAACGCCGCCATACTTTTATGGCTCAAATGGGAGCAGAGAGCATTGCTATTTTCCCTTCTGCCCCTATTCCTGAGCGTAACAATAGCGTTGAGTATCGCTACCGCCAAAATAGTGACTTTCAATATTTATGTGGATTTCCTGAGCCACAAGCTATTTTGGTGCTAATTCCAGGGCGTTCTGATGGCAGTACAGTGCTTTTTTGTCGTGACCGCAATCCTGAGCGCGAGCAATGGGAAGGTAAACGTCAAGGGCAAGACGGCGCTATTATTAATTATGGTGTAGATCAAGCCTTCTCCATTGAAGAGGTTGATCAAATTCTACCTAGCTTAATTGATGGCTGCACCCGCGTTTATAGCAATATTGGCGAAGATGCTGACTTTGATAATCAAATTCAAGAATGGACAAATAGCGTGCGTGAACAAGCACGCATGGGCGCTCAAGTACCCACGCAGTTTCATGCGGCTCAACCTATTTTGCATGAAATGCGCTTAATCAAAAGCCCTGCCGAAATTGCCTTAATGCAAAAAGCGATGAATATTTCAGCGCAAGCTCATATTAATGCTATGAAAGCAGCTAAGCAGGGGTTGTACGAGTACTCACTGGAAGCTGAATTAGAGTATGAGTTTCGTAAAGGCGGAGCGCAACATGTCGCCTATAACTCTATTGTCGCCAGTGGCAGCAACGCCTGCATTTTACATTACAACGAAAATGATCAACCGCTTGTTAATGGTGATCTGGTGCTGATTGACGCTGGCTGTGAAATTGATTGCTACGCCAGTGATATCACACGAACCTTTCCTGTTAGCGGTAAATTTAGCACTGAGCAAAAAGCTATCTATCAAATTGTATTAAAAGCTAATTTTGCAGCCTTTAACTACATCTCACCGAAACATCGTTGGTATGACGCACATAATGCAGCCGTCAAAGTGATTACCGAAGGTTTAGTTGAACTCGGCATTCTACAGGGTGATGTAGAGGAACTTATTAAAGCACAAGCCTACCGTCCATTTTACATGCATGGAACTGGGCACTGGTTAGGCTTAGATGTGCATGATGTTGGTGATTATAAAATCAATGGCGAAGGCCGCCCGTTACAAGTCGGTATGGTGCTAACGGTTGAACCTGGTATTTATATTTCACCTGAGGATACGACTGTTGCTGAAAAATGGCGTGGCATCGGTGTACGCATTGAAGATAACGTAGTAGTGACTGCTGATGGCTGCCAAGTATTAACTAATAAAGCACCTAAATCTGTTGCTGAGATTGAAGCGTTAATGGCACAAGCATAAGGAATGAGTATGGCACGTACACAGATTGCGATTATTGGCGGTGGTTTGGTTGGCGCGAGCCTAGCCCTTGCACTACAAGCAGGTGCTAAACAACGGGGCTGGAAAATCACCCTAGTTGAACCTTTTGCCCCAGGCAGCCAATTTCAGCCGAGTTTTGATGCACGTGCTTCTGCACTTTCTTACGGTAGCCAGCAAATTTATCAACAGCTAGGAATCTGGGAGGCCATAGCCCCTCGTGCACAAGCCATGACCTTAGTGCATGTGTCCGACAAAGGGCATTTTGGCAACGCTCGATTGGTGGCTGCCGATGAGGGTGTGCCAGCACTAGGCTATGTTATTGAAAATGCTTGGTTAGGTCATTGTTTATGGCAGGCCTTAGATAGCCAAGTTATTGAGTGGCGTTGCCCAGCCAAAGTAGAGCACATTAAAGCCTTGGCTGATGGCTATCAGATGCAATTAGATGATGGCACTGAACTCACAGCCGAATTAACTATTTTAGCCGATGGCGGACGCTCTAACCTGCGTGAACAACTGGGCGTTAGCGTTACTACTACGCCTTACAATCAGACCGCATTAATTACTACGGTTAGCAGCGATAAAGCCCCTGAAGGGCAGGCCTTTGAACGTTTTTCTGCCGACGGCCCTATAGCTTTACTGCCATTAGTTGATAATCGCTATGTCTTAATTTGGACGCGCGAACCAAACGAAGCTGAGCGCTTGTTTAATCTCGCTGATGCTGAATTTTTACATGAACTCCAAGACTGCTTTGGCTTTCGTGTAGGCGCATTCACTAAAGTAGGCTCACGCCATCAATATCCACTAAGTTTAGCCGCCAGTGACGAGCAAATACGCCCTCATCTAGTAGTATTAGGCAATGCTGCACACAGCTTGCACCCCGTTGCAGGACAAGGCTACAACCTCTCATTGCGTGACACCTTAATGCTGGCAAAACATCTGCTAGCGAGCCAAGCACCTTTAGGTGACTTTGCAACACTGCAAGCCTTTCAGGCTAGCCAATTAAAGGATCAAGATATCACTATTGGCTTTTCAGATCGCGTAACCCGTCTATTCTCCAATAATCAACCCTTACTCGCACTCGGGCGTAATATGGGCTTAATGGGACTGGACTTACTGCCGCCAGCTAAGCATTGGTTTGCCCGACTAGCGATGGGACTCGGAACGCGTTAAAAGGTAAACCATATGCGCAAAGCTCCTTGGTGGTATCGTTGGCTATTTAATATCTATCCGCCCTATCTTGGGGCGGGCGTTAAAATTGACTTTATCAGTGCTGACTTTAGATATGTCAAAGTCAGCATGAAGTTAACATGGTACAACCGTAATTATGTAGGCACTCAGTTTGGTGGCTCGCTGTATTCTATGGTTGATCCTTTTTATATGCTGATGATCATGCGCAATTTAGGACGCGATTATGTGGTTTGGGATAAATCTGCCACTATTAACTTTATTAGCCCTGGTACGGGCAAAGTGCACTGTGAATGCAAAATTGACGAAGCACTTTTAGCCGAGATTCGCCACCACACAGCCAATGGCGAAAAGTACTTACCTAGCTTTCAACTGAAGATCCTCGACTCGCAGGGCAAAACCGTTGCTACTGTAGATAAAGTCGTCTATATAAGGCGCAAACAGCGTCAATAAAGGAGCAAAGATGGATACAGATATTATTATCGTTGGCGCAGGCATGGTAGGCAGCACTCTCGCCCTTGCCTTAAAAGACTGTGCTGTATCTGTCACTGTACTAGACGCTAGCCCACTTACACTAAAAGAATTTACCCCTGATACAGCCTTTGAGCCTCGCGTAAGTGCTTTATCTTTTGCCAGCCAAACTATTTTAGATAATCTTGGTGCTTGGCAAGGCATCCTTCAACGTCGAGCCAGCCCTTATGATTTTATGCATGTGTGGGATGGCGATGGCACAGGCGTTATCGATTTTAGCGCCCATAGTGTGCATGCCGAGCACTTGGGCCATATTGTAGAAAACGCTGTGGTGCAAGATGCGCTCATTGAGCAATTGCACAATACCCAAATTCAATTGATCAGTAATGCCCGTGTGGAAAATGCACGGCGCAGTGGTAAAGGATGGTTAGTACAACTGGCTGATGGTCAAGAAATTACAGGGCGCTTATTGGTCGCTGCCGATGGTGCCAATTCTGTTATTCGCCGTTTAACAGGCTGCGAAACTCGTGAATGGGATTATGGGCATCATGCTGTGGTAACCAGTATTCGCACAGAACAACCGCATCAAAAAACAGCCTGGCAGCGCTTTACTAATACAGGTCCTATTGCGCTATTACCTCTAACACATGTTAACGACGGTGAACATTGGTGTTCCATTGTATGGTCAACCTCACCAGAAGAAGCCCAGCGCTTAGTCGAGTTAGATGAGGCTACCTTCTGTGCCGAACTCACTAGCGCCTTTGAAAGCAAGCTAGGCAAAGTAGAGCACAGCGACACTCGCTTCAATATTTTACTACGTCAGCGTCACGCTAAACGTTACATCGAACAAGGCTTAGCCTTTATTGGCGATGCCGCACATACTATTCACCCTCTCGCAGGGCAAGGTGTCAACCTTGGTATGCTAGATGCAGCAACGCTGGCAGAAGTACTACTACATGCACTGGATCGCCAAGAAAACTTTGCCTCAGAACAAGTCCTTAGCCGCTTCGAACGCCGTCGTATGCCAGCTAACCTCGCCATGATGGCTGCCATGGAAAGCTTCAAACGCCTCTTCCAAGCCGATGCACTACCACTACGCTGGCTACGCAACACAGGGCTTAACCTGATGCAGCAAAGTGCTGAAGCAAAAGCCTTATTTGTACGCCAGGCATTAGGTGTGAGTGGTGATATTCCAAAATTGGCTAAAGTAGTCAAAGTCACATAAACCGCATTTCAAATGATCCTAAAACTTCCTTGGCCTTGAGCGTACAAGAAAATTATTGCTACACACGGAGAAAAAGTCATGAAGAATGCCTTTTGGCTAGTAGTCAGCCTGTTTATCTCCTTTATCAGTTCAACTTCGCAAGCAGAAATAAATCCAGCCAAAAAACAAGAATATCAGGCTAAATATTGTGTAAAAACGCCAACAGATGACGGCTGTTCAGAATACAGTGTTGAATTTCCTCAGTTTGATCATCAAACGTGGCTAAACCAGTACATTGAAACCAATGTACGCCGCGCTATTACTGACGATGAACCTAGTTTTGCTATGCCTTGGCCCGAGTTTTTGCAGCACTATGCAAAACTCAGTGTAGAAATTGAAGGCGACGATATTTGGACACTCAATGAATCGATCAATGTTGAATCAATAGGAATGCATGATTCTTGGGTAGTATTAGCGTTTTCAACCTATCAATATTACAAAGGTACTCCACATGGCATGCCCAGCCGTTATTTTCGTGTGTTGAATATAAAAACCCAGCAAACGCTAACTTTGGACGATATTTTATGACCCAATAAAGAGTCCAAAGTAACGCTAGAAAAACTTCAATATAAAGCCGTTGAGCAGTATTTCTTAGCGATGCTGGACATGCGTGCGGCAGAAACAGCAGAACACTTTGCAAGTAAAATGTTTATGTTCCACTTAAGTACCGATTGGCGCCCCGTTAAAGAAGGATTAGTTTTTGGCTATGGTGCTTATGAGATTGGCCCTTACGTCATAGGCATGCCAGAAGTTTTAGTTAAAAAAGAAGACTTAAAAGGCATAGTGCAACCTGCTTTCTTAAAGCAACTGGAGACTTGGCCAACCTCTTATGAGTAACTCGGTTTAAACGCTTATTTAAAAGCCATTTGTTTGATCTAACAGCCCTATTTCACAGCAGCAAAATAAAACTATTTGAGTTAGTAAATGATATTCACTATCATCCAAGCAGTTTAATTAACCATTAGGGAACGCTATGAAACTGCGCAAATCGTTATTAGCTGTATTGGCTACCTCACTTCTCACTGGCAATTTATATGCCGCTGATGATGAAGTTGTAGTCTATTCATCACGGATTGATGAGCTGATTAAACCTGTATTTGACGCTTACACCAAAGAAACTGGGGTAAAAGTTAAATTTATTACCGACAAAGAAGCACCATTAATGCAACGCATTAAAGCCGAAGGCAAAAATGCAGTAGCTGACCTTCTTATCACAGTTGACGGCGGCAACCTATGGCAAGCCGAACAAATGGGCATTTTGCAGCCAATCAACTCTGAAATCATCAATGCCAACATTCCTTCACAATACCGTTCAAGCACCAACGCTTGGATTGGACTTTCATTACGGGCGCGTACTATTGTCTACGCACCTGATCGCGTAGATGAAGGCGAATTAACCACCTATGAAGCACTAGCCGACAAAAACTGGGATGGCCGCCTGTGCCTACGTACCAGTAAAAAAGTCTACAACCAGTCACTAACTGCCACTATGATTGAAACCCATGGTGAGAAAGAAACCCAAAAAATTGTTGAAGCTTGGGTAAACAACCTAGCTACTGATCCATTCTCTGATGATAACGCCGTCATCTTGGCAGTGGATGCGGGTCAGTGCGACGTGGGCATTGTAAACACCTATTACTATGGCCGTTTACACAAAGCTAACCCTAAACTAGGGGCTAAACTCTTTTGGCCTAACCAAAATGACCGCGGTGTGCACGTTAACCTATCAGGTATTGGCTTAAACAAATACGCACCACATAAAGAACAAGCTATTAAGCTCGTTGAGTGGATGACTGGGCCGACCGCTCAGCGTATTTTTGCTGACACCAACCAAGAATTCCCTGCAAACCCTGCCGTAGCACCTTCTGAAGAAGTAGCAAACTGGGGTAAATTTAAAGCAGACACTATGCCTGTTGAAGTAGCTGGCAAGCGCCAAGCTGAAGCTATCCGCTTAATGGATCGCGCAGGCTGGCGTTAAGTAAGCAACACACGCTCAGGTAATAAATTGCCTGAGCGTTTTTATTTACAGTTTTGCTATTGCCCCAATTTTTTAATTTAGCTAAGCTTTATCCGCTTTATCTTTTCTACTTAGGAAGTGAGGACGACCTCACCTCTCCCCTTTCATACAGGACGGCCTGTCGAGGTTTTTATGACTTGGTTTGTTCTTATCATTGCTGGATTATTTGAAGTTTGCTGGGCCATCGGCCTGAAATACAGCGAAGGCTTCACACGGCTTTATCCCTCTATTTTCACACTGGTCACTATGGCCATTAGCTTCTACTTGCTATCTATTGCTATGCGTAGCCTACCTGTCGGCACTGCTTATAGTATTTGGGTCGGTATTGGTGCTGTTGGCGCTGTTATTGTTGGCGCCGTAGCCTTTAATGAAAGCTTAAACCCAATTAGAGTGATCAGCGTTGGCCTTATTATTGCTGGCATTATTGGCTTAAAGTTAACCAGTTCTTAATAGATCCATCTTCAATATGTAGGCGTACTCAAAGCCTGCGCCTACATATAAACAGCATTCCAAAACTAATAGCTCGACTCAATCAGCAGATTTCCTGTCTGCTTGTTCTTTTAATAACACAGACGAAAACAAAACATTCTAAAAACTTAAGACCTTAGAAGCCCTATATAAAGTGCTTTTCTATAGCAGTATTGGATGTCTTTTTTATTACAAAATTAAAAATTCAATTTGCAACTGGTCTAGCCCAGTTGTCATAAAACTTTAGCACTTGCCACTTAGCATAGCCTCATCAAGCCCATTCAATGGGCAGCCAATATGAGGTAGATATGCACGCAACTACACAGAAAACACGCAATAATCCGCATGTAAGTGTGTATAACATAGAAAAGCGCTTTAACCATTTCACCGCGCTAGATGGTGTTTCACTGGATATTGAGCAAGGTGAGCTGGTGTGTTTGCTAGGTCCATCTGGTTGTGGAAAAACCACCTTATTGCGCTGCATTGCGGGCTTAGAGCAACAAGACAGCGGCAAAATATTTAATGGCATACGTGATATATCTTATCTCCCTCCTCAAGCGCGTGATTACGGTATTTTATTCCAGTCTTATGCGCTCTTTCCGAACCTGACCGTACAGCAGAATATCGCTTACGGGTTGGCTGGCAATCCACGCTTAATGGTGAAAGATCGTGTAGCAGAGATGCTAGATTTAGTAGGGCTTACAGGCAGTGAAAAGAAATACCCCAGCGAACTTTCAGGCGGGCAACAACAGCGTGTTGCGCTCGCTCGCGCATTAGCGCCTTCCCCGTCATTACTGCTGTTGGATGAACCTATGTCGGCACTGGATGCCCGCGTACGTGAGCATCTTTGCACTGAACTGCGCAACCTACAAAAAAGCTTAAACATTACAACCTTGATGGTTACTCATAATCAAGATGAAGCCATGCTGATGGCTGATCGCATTGCTGTGATGAATCATGGACGAGTTGAGCAATACGCCACCGCTGAGGAAATCTACCGCCAGCCTGCAACGCCTTTTGTGGCGGAGTTTGTTGGCCAAGGCAACTGGCTTCCGTTCCAACGTAACGACTTAGGCGTGGCTATGGTGGGCGAGCAAGAAATCTACTTAAACCACCCATTGACGCATAATCAAGGGCGTCTCTTTTGCCGACCTGAAGCAGTGCGTTTCAACCAAGTTAGCGCTAATGACAATAATTTCAGCGCCAATGTGCAGGATATAACTTTTTTAGGCAGCCGTTGCTTGATGCGTTTTGAGCTAGACACGCTGCCAGGTCACTCTTTACAAGCCGAGATTGCCCCTAGTGAAATGCCAGCCATTGTAGATGGCAAAGTCAAGGTGACATTGCCTGCTAACCAACTGCACGTATTTGCTTAAGGTATTGGTATGAGCATTACAACATCGGCACCTAAGCTGCAACAGAAGCCATGCAAATCGTGGTTAGATATCTTGTTTGTTGCAGGCGGCAAGTGGCTATTATTAGGTGTGCTTACGATAGCAGTACTTTTTCCGCTGGCCGCTATTTTCTGGCGTGGTTTTAATCCTGATGCAAGCCAAGGCGGTGGCTTAACAGCCGCTTTGAGCCTCTTTTCCAGTGATAATTTTCGCTGGTTACTGGGAAATAGCATTAAGGTTTCTATCAGTGTTGCCTGTCTGGTTGTTCCGCTGGCGTATCTCTTTGCTTACGCCTTACAACGCACGTTAATTCCAGTTAAGCCACTATGGCGCGGGGTTTCACTATTGCCTTTACTCGCACCGTCAATGCTACCCGGCATTGCTTTGGTGTATTTGTTTGGCAATCAAGGTTTCCTACGTAGCCTTGTTAGCGACAATATTTATGGTTATTGGGGCATTGTATTAGGTGAAGCCATTTACACCTTTCCACATGCGCTAATGATCTTACTTTCAGCGTTATCTATGGCCGATGCACGGCTATTTGATGCAGCTTCCAGTATGGGGGCTTCATCATGGAAAAGCTTTCGTTCAGTGACTTGGCCTTCTAGCCGACAAGGTGTTTTTGCTGCATTTTGCTTAGTATTTACCCTGACCATTACTGACTTTGGCGTGCCTGTTGTAGTAGGTGGTGATTACCAAGTACTTGCCCTTGAAGCCTACAAAGCTGTGATTGGACAACAGCAGTTTGGACGCGGTGCGCTCATTGGTATGGTACTGCTATTACCTGCCATTTTTACCTTTACCTTAGATGCTTGGTTACGCCGACGTCAGCGCGATAGCCTCAGTTCTCGGGCGCAAGTATATGTACCCAAAAGCAACCCTAAACGTGACTGGGCATTTCTAGCCTTTGTATTCATGCTATGTGCTGTGCTATTTGGCGTATTTGCCATGGCTGTTTACTCGTCCTTTATTCAGTTTTGGCCTTATAACCTGTCATTTTCATTACGCCATTATAATTTTGATGGTTTACCAGGTGGCTGGCTAGCTTATTTCAATAGCTTAAAACTGGCCTTTAGCACGGCTATTTTCGGCAGCCTAATCATCTTTACGGGCGCGTACCTAATAGAAAAAACCAGTGCGCAAAAATGGCTCAACACCGCTTTGCGTATGCTGAGCTTTGTGCCCATGGCAATTCCTGGATTAGTGCTGGGTTTAGGTTATGTATTCTTTTTTAACCTACCTAATAACCCATTAAGCTTTCTATACGGCAGCATGGCTCTACTGGTGCTCTGCTCCATTGTGCACTTTTTCACAACTGCTCATATGACTGCCAGTACAGCGCTACGCCAATTAGATAAAGAGTTTGAAGCTGCATCGCTATCACTCAAAGCACCGCTTTATCGGCACTTTTACACAGTAACACTACCGATTTGCTTGCCTGCATTATTGGATATTTTTCGCTACCTATTTGTATCCGCAATGACCACAGTATCGGCGGCAATTTTCCTCTATAGCCCTGACACCATCCTAGCGGCCGTCGCTGTATTAAATATGGATGATGCAGGCAATGTAGGCGGGGCTGCTGCCATGTCAACCCTGATTTTAACCACCTCAGCTGGCGTTTCAGCAGCGCTTGCTTTGGCCTCCCGTGGTCTTGTTCGGCGCTCACAAGCTTGGCGTCGTGGTGACCTTTCTCATTAAGGATTTCTTATGCATTACCAATCCCCAAAAAAACTTGAAGCCGTCATTCTTGACTGGGCAGGCACTGTTGTGGACTTTGGCTCTTTTGCGCCCACTAAAATTTTTGTTGAAGCCTTCGCCAGCTTTGGCATTGATGTATCGCTTGAAGAAGCTCGCGGGCCTATGGGCATGGGCAAATGGGACCATATTCGCAGCCTCTGTAACCAAGAAGCTGTCGCTAAACGCTTTATTGCCAAATTTGGACATAGTGCAACAGATGAGGATGTCACAGAGATTTATAACCTCTTTATGCCATTACAAATCGCCAAAGTAGCGCAGCATAGCGAACTTATTCCAGGTGCTTTAGACGCCATCCAAAGTCTACGCAATAGTCAGTTAAAGATCGGAAGCTGCTCAGGCTATCCCAAGGTAGTAATGGATAAAGTAGTGGATTTAGCACGCACTAAAGGCTACGAAGCCGATCATGTAGTCGCCACTGATGAAGTACCTCGCGGACGCCCTTCTCCAGCGCAAGCCTTAGCTAATGTAATAGCGCTAGGCATTAACAACCTAGCCGCTTGTGTAAAAGTAGACGACACCGAGCCAGGCATTTTAGAAGGCAAAAACGCAGGCATGTGGACAGTGGCATTACGCTTCTCTGGTAATTTTTTAGGTCTAACCTATGAGCAGTACCAAAGCTTAAGTGCAAACGAAAAAGAGCAACAGCGCCAACGTATTGATGCGCTATTTGCACTTTGCCAGCCCGACTTTCTAATCGACACCATCACTGATTTACCCGCTGTTATCTCTCAAATCAATCAAAAACTGGCTGCTGGCGAATTGCCTAGCCGCTAATCCTCTATAGGAGCTTCACATGTTAAAACGCTTAACACTTGCCGCGAGCTTAGTTTTTACAGCCAATGCCAGCTTTGCCGCCAGCCAATTGACGGTGTATACCGCCTTAGAAAATGAGCAATTACAGGCTTATCAACAAGCCTTTGAAAAGCAAAACCCCGATATCAAAATTAAATGGGTTCGTGATTCCACTGGCATCATTACTGCAAAATTATTAGCAGAAAAAGACCGTCCTCAAGCCGATGCGGTGTGGGGCCTAGCTGCTTCAAGCTTGGCTATTTTAAAAGATCAAAATATGCTGCAAGACTACGCACCTAAACACCTTGCCGATATTGATCCAAAATTTCGTGATGCCAGCAACCCACCAGCGTGGGTAGGCATGGATGTCTGGGCGGCCACAATTTGCTTCAACACTATTGAGGCTAAAAAGCAAGGCATTACTAAGCCAGTATCTTGGGAAGACCTAACTAAACCTGAATACAAAGGCAAAATTGTAATGCCAAATCCAGCTTCATCAGGCACAGGTTTTTTAGATGTTAGTGCTTGGCTGCAAACCTTTGGCGATGAGTCAGGCTGGGCGTACATGGATAAACTGCATCAGAATATCGGACAGTATGTTCATTCAGGCTCAAAACCTTGCAAAATGGCAGCCGCTGGTGAATATCCCATCGGTATTTCCTTTGAATACCCAGCTATTCAACTTAAGCGCCAAGGTGCACCGCTAGATATCGTCCTACCTAAAGAAGGCCTTGGCTGGGAAATTGAAGCCACCGCTATTATTAAAGGCACAAAAAACCTTGAAGCGGCACAAAAGTTGGCTGATTTCTCTAGCAGCGAAGAAGCCATGAAGCTATACAGCGCTAACTTTGCTGTTTTAGCCAACACCAAAGTACCTGTTACTCAAACAGAACTGCCAGCGGATTATTCACAGCGCCTTATCCAAAACAACTTTGTATGGGCTGCCCAAAACCGCGATCAAATCCTCACTGAGTGGCGCAAACGCTACGACGGTAAATCAGAGAAGTAATCTGCGAGGAGGCCGCCAATTACGCGGCCTCCTTTCCCTAATTTAAGGATTTTTCACATGCATTATGATGTTGCTATTGTTGGTGCTGGAATCATTGGTCTAGCCCACGGCTACGCTGCAGCCAAACGCGGTTTAAAGGTTGCTATTTTTGAGCGCAGTTATACACCACTAGGCGCCTCTATTCGCAACTTTGGGCATGGCCAGATTATTGGTCAAGCGCCAGGCAGAATGCTTAATTTGGCTAAACAAAGCCGCCATATTTGGGCAGACTTATCCACTAAAGCCAATTTTATGGTACGTCAAAAAGGTACTTATTTATTAGCTCGTACAGAGGCTGAACAAGAACTCATAGAGGCTTTCTATGCTGGACGCGCAAAAGACTATGGTTATGAATGCAATCTATTATCTAAAGCCCAGTTAGCCGAATCCTATAATGGCCAATTTGCTCACCATAGAGCAGCACTGCATGGCTTAGAAGATCAGGTTTTATATTCACGTCAGGCCATACCAGCAATGGCTAACTACCTTGCGTCCTTGGACAATGTCACCTTAGGCTACTCAACCTTAGTGCGTGATATCGATCCAGATAAAGGCTGTTTAATCACCAGCCAAGGGCGATTTAACGCAGAAAAAATCATTATTTGCTCAGGACATGATTATCAAACTCTATTAGCTGAGGAAATACGCGCACTCGATCCTGTAGTCTGCCGTTTACAGATGCTCCGAGTAACCCCTAATACTGCTTTACCTTTAGAACATGCCCTAATGACGGGCTTAAGCTGCACACACTATGCTGCCTTTTCTGACTTACCCCAGGCCCAAGCCATAGCTGAACAGATCAGTCGAGAAACACCGCTTTTGGACAAATACGGTATTCATTTATTAATCACACCAACACCTTATGGTGATTTGATTATTGGTGACTCGCATGAGTACAGTTTAGACGCACAACCCTTCAACAACGAAGAAACTGACCAGCTATTACTGGATCTAACTGAGCAAACCTTAAACTGCAAAGTCACGGTAAAAGAGCGCTGGCAAGGTGTTTATGGCGCTAAAGGTAAAGAGCCTATTTCAATATTACAACCTCATCCCAATCTAACAGCCGTTTTAATGCGCACTGGATTAGGCATGAGCGTAGGCCCAGCGCTAGGTGAGGAAACAATTAGTCAAATTTTTGACTAATTCAATTTACATAAACTATCTGCTAAGTTTTACTTTATACCTGATAGATCGACGAAAATAGATACTTTTTACCACTCTCAAGCTGCATATTTTCGTCGATTATTTTTGAAACATTCTTTAATAGTTAAAATCAATTATATTAAAAAATATTGCGTGATATAGTTCACGCCAATAACTTGACGCATGTCATTAATTAAGCTTTTGCGTTAACTCACTTCACATGGAGAGTGACTCTCCCAGCAGTTGTAGTTTATGGATAATCAACTCCCTTATTTCGCCTCAGCCCGCCTGTGGTTAGTAACTTTTTTGTCTTTTTTCAGCTCATTTGCTTGCGCAAACACGGCTAAAGCAGTTGATCCAGACACCAGCATTGTCTTTTGGTATGCAGACAATCCACCATTAAGCGAACTCTCTCAGTTTGACTGGTTGGTATTGGAGTCTGCTCATTTTGATGCTCCTGCCCGCGAGTTTTTGCGCTCACAAAAATCAAGCTTATTTGCCTATTTATCCGTTGGTGAGTTTGATGGCAATCGCAAAGATTTAGCTAATGCAGGATTAAGTAAAAGCACCGCTAACCAAAAAAACCATGCTTGGGACAGCCATGTGATGAACTTAGCCGATACTAAATGGCAAGATTATTTAGTAAAACGCGCCAAAGCATTGCATGCTGATGGCTATGATGGGCTATTTCTTGACACCTTAGATAGCTTTCAATTACTACCGAAAAAACAGCAAGAAGCACAGCGCCTTGGTTTAGTGCAGATTTTAACCAAGCTCCAAACCCAAGTACCTGAGGTTAAATTAATTTTTAACCGCGGATTTGAGGTGATCGATGATCTACCTAAACAGCCAACCGCAGTAGCGATTGAATCTATATATGCAGGCTGGGAACCAGGTGCTAATCGCTACCGTGAAGTTTCAAAAATGGACCGCGAATGGCTGGAAGAACGCTTACAGCCTTTACGCGAAGCCAATATCCCTCTTATTGCTATTGATTATTTGCCTCCAGAGCGCCGTGAAGAAGCACGTTTATTAGTCAAAAAATTACGTAGTGAAGGCTTTATCCCTTACATTGGTACGCCTCATTTAGACAGCCTTGGTATAAGTACCATTGAAGTTCAACCGCGCCGTTTAGCACTGATTTTTGATGAGCGCGAAGGCGATTTAACCATGAGCACTGGGCACGTCGCACTCGGTGGCTTACTTGAATACCTTGGCTATCGTGTGGATTATTTCCCTGTTGATAAGCCACTGCCACAAGGCTCCATGTCAGGCATTTATGCCGGTGTTATCACCTGGATGACCAGTGGTTCGCCATTAACTGCAGATGTTTTTTATAAGTGGCTGAACCAACGCTTAGACGAACAAATGCCCATTGTCTTTTTGGGTGGTGTTCCTGTTGAAAACGACGTTTTATTAGAGCGCTTAGGTTTACGTTTACGTACCAGTACAGTAAGCCAAAAGCTCGATATCACCAGTTATGACAAAGCACTACTAGGTCATTTTGAAGCCCCGATTCGCGTTCGTTCGCGCGATTTACCGCCACTGATTAGCACCAACAAAGAACATAAAATTGCCTTAAAACTAACAGATCCACTCGGCAAGGAATATCACCCTGTACTGCTCACTTCATGGGGCGGTGTGGCGTTAAACCCTTATCTTTTAGAAAGCGCTATGGATAACAGCCGTTGGGTGCTGGATCCCTTTGCATTTTTACAGCAAAGCTTGAACTTAGCGCACCAGCCACGTCCTGATAGCACTACAGAAAACGGTCGCCGTATTGCTACTGTGCATATTGATGGTGACGGCTTTCCTTCAAAAGCAGAAATACCAGGTACACCCTATGCAGGGCAGTCTGTTTTAGACTTATTTATCAAACCCTATCCTTTGTTAACCTCAGTTTCTGTGATTGAAGGTGAGGTAGGCCCTAAAGGTAAATATCCCAACCTTTCGCCGACGTTCGAGAAAATAGCCCGAGAGATTTTCGCCCTTGATAAGGTTGAAGTCGCCAGCCATACCTTTAGCCACCCTTTCTTTTGGCGCCCTGAAATTGCACAACAAAAGGAAGATTTTGATCCTGAATATGGCTATATGATGGATATTCCTGGCTATGACACAGTGGACTATACCCGTGAAGTGATAGGCAGTATTGACTATATTAACGAGCGCCTAACCACTCCAGAAAAACCTGTAAAAGCCATTTTTTGGTCAGGCGATGCCCTGCCTTCAGAAGAAACCATTAAGCTCGCCTATGATAAAGGTGTGATGAACATCAATGGCGCAGTTACGGCAGTAAAACCTAGCAACCCTTCTGTAACGGGCGTACATCCTTTGTTGCGCCCTACTCAGCATGGTATGCATTATTACGCACCTATTATTAATGAGAACGTCTACACCAACCTGTGGCATGGCCCTTATTATGGTTTTCGCGATTTAATTTTTACTTTGCAATTTACTGATAAGCCGCGCCGAATGCGTGGTATGCATCTGTATTACCACTTTTATTCAGGTACTAAACAAGCCTCTATAAAAGTAATGCGTGATATTTACCGCCATATTTTAGATGCTCAACCATTTTCTCTGTGGATAACTGACTACATTCCTCGCCTGCATGGCCTGCACCAAGCCAGCCTAGCTAAGCGCGCTGATGGCAGTTGGCAAATTAAAGGCATGGATAAACTACGGACGGTGCGTATTGATCCAGAAATGGGCTGGCCGAATCTGACTAAGTCAACCCACATTGCAGGAGTGCGTAACTTAGAGCAAGGTCGTTATATTGCCTTAAGCAGTGACCAAGCCGTTCTCCATTTACAAGCGCAACGTGATACAGCACCTAGCCTTGAACAAGCCAATATTCCACTAACTGCTTGGAATTATCTGGATCATAAAAGCGTATCTTTTGCTTTTGATGGATTCTTCAATCTTAATTTTGCTGTGCGCTATAACGGCAGTTGCAGCGTCCAAGTGAATGGCAAACGTTTTAGCGGTGTAAGAAATCAGGACGTAACCACATTCAATATTCCTATGAAGCAGGTGCACAATGCAAAACTCATCTGCCAATAAGAAGAAGGCGCGCCTGGTTGCGCCTGGAACTGCGCTGGTCGCCATTGTTGCTGTAGCCGTATTACTACTGTTACTGCATCGTGAAGAAAAAGTATTTGAGCCCGACGCTAACCAGCCTGATGAAATTTCCGCAAATTACAGCGAACTCTTACTACAACAAGCGCCTGAAAATGATCAATTGCGCTTACAGCTTATTGATCTTTATTTAGGCCTCGCTGACTTTGCTCAAGCACGCGAGCACTGGAAGCTACTAAAAAACCAAAGCCCTGATGTGGTGGCGTTTTACCAGTTCAAAATTAACGCGCAAGAAGCCTTAGGTTTAGCTCAGCAAGAACGTTATCCACAATTGCATAACGAGCTAGCTTCGCTCGACTATAAAAACCTAATGCCAGCACTACAAAACCAGCTAGCCGTATTAGCCTTACAACTTGATGCCGCAGCCCAGGCAGCAGCTATTTATGAGAATCTTGCCAGCCAAGCGGATGATACTGAACGTATTCGTTACCTTGACCTAGCGGCGCATTGGTATTTAGGCGCCAATAAACCTCATAAATCCGCTCAGTTACACAGCCTGCTCGCCAGCCAAACCCAGGGCAATATGCGCCAAGTTTATCAGCGCAAAGTAGTGGCTGATTATTTAGCCGCCGATGACGCTCCTGCCGCTGTTGCTTTCTTGCAAAGTTTGCTGGAAAACAAACCCCATAATCTTTCTAATGAACAACTTGGTGAAGCCGTCAAAGTGGCGCTATCTATTGAAGATTATGAACATTCTTTAGTATTCAATTCGCTGCTGATTGAGCAAAATCCTGACAGTTTAGATGCGCATTTAGCCGATTTAAAAATCAGCCTTGCAGCAGGCAATATTGAACATGCTTGGGCTTCTCGCGCTTGGTTACTGGATAACCAATCCGACGATGTTGATCTTTATATTGAAATGGCAAAGCTGGGTGAATGGAATGAAGACTTTCCCGAAGCCCTCACGCTGTGGATAAAATCAGTCGAGCTTGAATATGACGCTCAACGTTATGAACATGCTTGGCGTCTAGCTATTCAGCTATTTGATTTTGACCGTAGCCTACAGCTACTCCACCCTATTGCTGAGCACCGCCAACTAACAGATATTGAGCTAGAAGCCGTATTTTATTCGCATGAATCACAAGGCACACCAACTGCGGCTGAACACTGGCTACGTGGTTATATTGCACGTTATCCACAGCATCGTTTAGCACGTACACGGCTAACCTTAAACTTAGAAAACACCGAACAACCCGTAGCTGAAGCGGCGGCATGGCAAGCAATGGCTCAGCAATTTAAGCTTGACCCTAAGGAAATGATGCGCTGGGCAGAGTCACATCTACTTAATTATGATGTTGAATCTGCATGGCAAGTGCTCAATCAATTTGATGACCGCCAGATTACCAATGCCGACTATTGGCATTTAAAAGCGGCTATTGCATGGGAACTGGAAAAAGATACTGAGTTAAAGGCGATCTATGCACAAATGGAACGCGGCAATATTCTGTTGCACCGTGCAGAAATTGACCAATTAATTGGTATCTATATACAGAGCGATCCCGAAAAAGCCTTGGATTTAATGCTCACACGTTGGAATAAATGGCACCAACAACAAGATTTACTGAATGCCGTGTTCCTTGCTGTGGAGCTAGGTAAATGGCCGCTATTGGATGAGCTGATCAGCACCTGTGACAAAGATCCTAAACTGCGTAATGCCGCACCTATTATTTTGGCTCGCGCCGCTATTGCCGAACATCAGCTAAATCATCAGCAAGCAGAAGCTTTGCTCAAACAAGGTATTGCACTGTATCCAACGGAAAACCTATTTCGTGATCGCTTGCTGTGGTTATACATAGATACTAACCAGCGTGAACAAGTTAAAGCTGCCTTAGTTGACTGGAAAACCATTGCCCATAATGACAGCCGTCTATGGCTATCCTTTGCAGCAGGTAATCAGCTAGTCAATCACACGCGTGATGCTTTGCAGTGGTATCAACGCTATATCAAACTCAAGCCGTCTGATTGGCTAGCACAAGCTGCCTATGTGGACTCGCTAGAAGCGGCCGACTATTTTGATGCGGCGCGCAAACAACGCCATCATCTGTTGGAAACGCCCATCTTACAAAGCGCTAATGAAGGCAGCTACCGTGTTTGGTTAAACCTATTGGCTGCTAACTACAGCCAAAAAACGGCAAACAAACAGGCACTGAAATGGCAAGATGGCTCGCAAAGCATGTTGCAGCTGTGGTTTGAACAGCAATTAACCTTGCTCAACCAACCACAGCAAGATTCCCAGAAAACCTATTGGCTAACATGGGCAAAACAACGTGGCTTAGTCATTAGCGACTTCGAAAAAGTCGAAGAAGCCATGCGCACCCATGATCTAAGTGAAGTACAGCGCCTCCTGGTGAGCCAACGCATGCCCAAAGAACATCAAGTAGCCGCCTTGCACGCCTTGGGTTATCGCCATCGCTCTGCGGCTTTAGCTATGACTGAGCTGGGCGACGAATACACGACAATTAGCCGTGAGCAATTACGCAACCAAGCCTTAGAAGAACTTAAAGTTTATCCACAAGGTGCACAGATTGGCTGGCAGCAACGTGATTTTGGTGGAGTAACCTATACCGGCGCTAAAGCCAGTGTTGCACGTGCTTTAGATGATCGTTGGTATGCCCGTGTTAACCATGATCAAGGCCAAGTCAAAGTTAAAGACTCAGGCACTTATACTCTAGGTAAAGAAGAATATGTTGAGTTAGCTCTGAACCGCCAACTGACCAATGGCAGCCTTGATCTAAGCATTAACCGCAGTAACTCGGATATTAAATCACGCACTGGCGTTAGCCTAGCGCGTAACTGGCAGCGTACCCAGAAAAACGCAGTGAGTGTCGGTTATGACTGGCATAAACGCAGTGAAGATTCAGGTTTAATGTTCGCCATGGGGCAGAAAAACTCACTCTGGTTGCGTTCACATCACCAAATTACAGCACGCGATTCTGTTACTTGGGGCGTTGAGCAAAATCAGTTTGAAACCCGCCATGGTGAAAAACTTGGCACAGGTAAGGCGTTCAATATACAGGCAACGCATACCGTATTTTTCCAACATCCAACCTGGTTAGTCAAAGCTGGGGTTGACTATCAAAGTAATAAGCTCAAAGACAAAACCCTGACCCAATTACCACCTTACCCAAGCAATAATGAACCTTTAACAAGCAATTCGTTACTGGTTAAAGACTACAAATTCGCCTATGTCGGCACCAGCTGGCAACGCGGCATTCCTGGCTTCCTCAATCGTACTGAACCACAGTACACATGGATGTTTGACTTTGTTGTCGGCCGTCAATGGCCCGATAACAAGATCACTTACTCGTGGTCAACGGGCTTCGGCAGTGAAGTCTTTGGCGATGACGAATTAGCCTTTACTTTCGGTTATCAATCCGCACCGAAAGGAACTACCAACAGCCAATCCGGCGGCACCATGGGCGTAACTTATAGTTCACGCTTTGGCCGTTAGTTAATACAGCAAAGAAGGAAATTACGCATGCGTATCCGTATTTTAGCCACAGTGTTGCTAAGCCTTATGTTAAGCGCTTGCAGCATCAATACCAGCAACAAGCAGGCCACCTTTGAGCAACAAGCCCGCTGGGGATTGTTACCTGTTGTGAACTATTCACAAGCACCACAAGCAGGTGAGCGTACAGAGCAAATTCTGCAAAGCGTGTTAAGCCAAGCCGGCATTCAAGTCGTTATGTATCCACACGCTGAAAGCTCAAGCATGCCGTTATTAGACGATCAAAAACGTCTTGATAACGCATGGCAGTGGGCAAAAGCACAGCGTTTTGACTATGTCATCACGGGCAGCATTGAAGAATGGCAATACAAAAACGGCCTAGATGGCGAGCCTGCTGTGGGTATTAGCTTGCAAGTATTAGATCCTGCTACAGGCGAAACACTATGGAGCAATAGCGGCGCACGCTCTGGCTGGTCACGTGAAAGCCTTGCAGGTAGTGCGCAAAAAGTTCTGAAAAAGCTGGTTGCTAAACTAAGAGTTAAATAATTATGCAGTCTGCCTATAAAGAGTATGCCGTCCCTATGCGTGAAAACACGCTAGGGTCATGGTTAGAAACGGTGGTTATTAGCGCTATTGCTTTGGCATTGGGCTATATTTTTTCGCCTGCTGATCCCTTATTGGCGACAGCAGATTTCCCATGGATGATTTTCGCACCCTTACTTGTGGCTGTACGCTATGGTTTTTTACCTGGTTTACTGAGTGCGGGCATACTCGTTATTGGCATTTTAGTACATAGCTTGATTGCTCACACTGCCCTACCTACTAGCTACCTTATTGGCATGCTGTTAAGTACATTTTTAGTTGGTGAGTTTCGCGATATCTGGCATAAAAAGCTAATGACGCTATATATGGCTAATGAGTATCGCCAATATCGTCTGGATGATTTCACCCGCTCTTATCGTTTACTACAAGTATCTCACGATGCATTAGAGCTACGTATTGCTGGCAGCAACCGCAGTTTACGCAGCAGCTTGTTAGTCTTGCGCAATAGCCTACAACACGCCCCAGCAGCACAGCAGCATGATTTAGCCACCTTGGCTGAACAAGCGATGCAAGTGTTCAACCAATACACGCCATTTACCTCGGCCGGTTTATATCGTGTCACCAAAGAGCAAGCCTTAGATATTAATCCATTGGTGACTTTAGGTGATATGCCGCTATTAGATGCACATGACGTACTTTTAAAAGCCTGCTTAGCCAGTAAAAAGACCGTCAGCATCCGCGACCAACTGCTCAACAAGGGTGCTAATCCATCACAGTTACAAGTATGTATTCCATTACTGGATACGGAACAAAACTGGTTTGGCGTACTGGCTATTAAGCAAATGCCATTTTTCTCAATGACTGAGCAAAATCTCAACTTGCTTACCTTATTAGCTGGGCATGTGGCTGACTTAATGCAAAGTGATGACCGTGCATTACAGCTATATAACGCACAAGCACAGCACTTTTCACAACAATTGCAGCGTTGCCATTTAAATAATCAAAGCCACAATTTAAGTGCTGCGCTAGTTGCTTTTGAGTTAAATGAGCATAACGAAGCGCTGCGCCAAGTTTTAGAACAAAGCCAACGTGGATTAGATCTACAGCTATTGGTGAACAATCAACGTGAGCATCAACTGCTATTAGTCTTATTGCCTTTAACCTCTGAAAAAGGTGCTAATGGTTATTTGGAGCGCATTGAAGCGCTTGTTGCACAGCAGTTCCCAGAGCAAAACTTATCCAGCCTGCATGTCACCGTGCGCCGTTTCCAAATTGACCAAACCAACCTCGTCGATTTAGGGCAATTCATTTACCAAGAGTGTGCTTTAGATGAACAGCAAGTGGCTATTTAGCAGCGGTTTTGCCTTTGAATTAGCCAGCTTAGCTGGCCTAATATTAGGCACTACAGCCGCCCAGCAACTCGGTTACTTTATTAGCTTACACCTAATGGGCAGTGCGCTTATTGCATTAGGTGTTTGGATTTTACTACCTAAGCGTTACCGCCGCCCGCTGCTATGGAGCTATGCCTTCTTCTACAGCATTACTGCTTTTATCCCCTTTATTGGCGCTATTGGTTTAGTTAGCTGCATACTGCCTAGCTTATATATACCTAAACGCAAGAAAACCTCTGTACTGCATGATTATCAAGACATTGAATTGCCGTACACCCCCTTAGAAATGGAGCAGTCTCCGCTCTTTAACGAAGGTGGCTTGCAAGATGTATTGCACCTTGAAACCAATGAAAGCAAACGCTTAAACGCCCTTTTAGCAACACGAAATATGAATAAGCAAGATGCTATTCCTATTTTGAAAAAAGCGCTGCGCGACCCAACCGATGATATCCGTTTGCTGGCGTATGCCATGCTGGATAAATATGAAAGCCATATTAATGCGCAGATCGAACACGATCTTTCTGACCTAAAAGCCGCCAAAGGTGCGCACAAGGCCGAACTTCATAAACGCATTGCCCATAACTACTGGGAGCTAGCTTACTTAGGCTTGGCGCAAGGCAGTGTTTTAGAGCATGCACTGAGCCAAGCGCAAGAGAACATTCGTCGTTCTATGACCTTTAAAGAAACAGCTGAGCTAGCCTTACTGGCAGGCAAAGTAGGATTAAAGCAACAGCGTAGTGCTTTTTCTGCCTCTGCTTTTCGCCAAGCCATTGCCCTAGGTATGGATAAGCAAAAAGTGCTGCCTTATCTGGCCGAATCGGCTTATTTAGCTGGGGAATATCAAGAAATTCCGAAATTACTGCAACAACTTCCAGAAGCTATGCGTAACAGCTCACCCTTTACTGATTTAATGGATTATTGGCATGCCAACGCAAACCACATCTAGCACTGATATTTGTCTGCTACTTGAAGGCACATGGCCTTATGTGCGTGGCGGTGTTTCTAGCTGGATCAACCAAATGATTCTCGGGTTGCCAGAAATCACTTTCTCTGTGCTATTTATTGGCGGTTCACGCGATGCTTATGAAAAGCGGCAATATGCAATTCCTCCCAATGTAAAACACATTGAAGAAGTTTATTTAGAAGATGCGTGGTCGCTCAATAAAGATCTGCCCTTGCATGTCAAAGAACCCAAAGAAAATACTGACTTAAACGCTTTTTATCATTACCTGCACTCACCACATACACCCTCTGAAGCATTAGCTGAGCAAGTGATGAGTGCATTAGTTGAAGAACGCATTTCTCGCGATACCATAGTGCGCAGCCATAGCAGTTGGGAAACTATTTGTGAGGATTACCAGCAACATTGTAGTGATCCTTCATTTATTGATTTTTTCTGGACTGTACGCACTATGCAAGCACCTTTACTGATGCTTACAGAAGCAGCAAAACGTATGCCACGTGCGAAGGCTATTCACTCCATTTCAACTGGCTATGCTGGCTTTGCGGGCTGTATTTTGCGCCGTTTATGGAACTCTAATTTTATCCTTAGTGAGCATGGCATTTACACTAAAGAGCGCAAAATTGACCTCGCCCAAGCACAATGGATTGCTGAGCATCCAGACCAAGCATTTCGTGGTGGTTTAAGTATTAAATCCAGCTATATGCGCACACTTTGGGTACGATTTTTCGAGCGGATAGGGCATTTAGTCTATCAAGCGGCGGATCCCATTATTACGCTGTACGAAGGTAATCGTGAGCGGCAAGTTCAGGACGGTGCATTGCGCCAGCGCACTCAGGTTATTCCTAACGGTATCAACTTAGAGAAATGGTACGACGTTCTGGCCAATCGCCCTGCAAAAGTAGCGCCCGTTATTGGTTTAATTGGCCGTATCGTACCCATTAAAGATATCAAAACCTTTATCCGTAGTATGCGTAGCATTGTTAACCAAATGCCTGAAGTAGAGGGTTGGATTGTAGGCCCTGAGGAAGAAGATCCAGAGTATGTCAATGAATGCAAAAGCTTAGTCATCAGCCTTGGTTTACAAGATAAAGTTAAATTTTTAGGCTTTCAAAATATTAAAGAAATCCTGCCTCAACTAGGCGTTATGGTGCTCACTTCTATTAGTGAAGCGCAACCGCTAGTTATTCTTGAAGCTTGGGCAGCAGGAACGCCTGTTGTAGCCACTGATGTTGGCTCGTGCCGCGAGCTAATTTATGGCACTACGGACGAAGACAAAGCTATAGGGGCAGCAGGTGAAGTAGTTGCCATTGCTGACCCACTAGCAACCTCACGTGCTATTTGCAAAGTGCTAAGTGAACCTCACTACTGGCATAGGCTGCAACAAAATGGTCTAGAACGCGTCAACCGTTTCTACAGTGAAGCCTTGATGCTAGACCGTTACCGAACCATCTATAACCACGCAATAGAGACGCACTAATGGCTGGCATTGGCTTTCAATTACGAAAAATTCTAGTTAAAGACACCTACAGCTCAACCTTACGTGCGTATTTGTATGCAGGGATGATTAGCTCTGGGCCTTGGGCGCTATCAATTATTAGCGTTATGATTATTGGCTTATTGAGTTTAGGCTATTTAATTCCTTCGCAAGAAGTCGGGCAGTTTCTGGTTTCAGTAACCTACTTAATGGCAAGTTCACTGATTTTTACCGGTGGATTGCAGCTTTTCTTTACACGTTACACTTCCGATCGACTATTTGAAAATCAGCCTCAGGTTATTTTACCCAATTTACTCGGGATCTTATTGCTGATTACCTTGGCGGCTAGTGTTTTTGGCTTTTTTATCTTGGCGCTATTTTTTGGCAACACCAGTATCCACTATAAAATAGTCATGTTTAGTAATTTCATAGTGCTATGCAATCTATGGATCGTAATTATTTTCTTGTCTGGGATGAAAGCCTATAACCGTATTTTGCTAACCATGCTGATTGGTTATAGCCTAATGATTGCTGCAAGTTTTATTTTAAGCCGCTGGAAAATTTACGGCTTGCTGACATCATTATTGATCGGGCACGCCGTACTGCTCTTTCTATTTTTAGCAGAAATTCTACGTAGCCACCCTTCACAAAAACTTATTGCATTTGACTTTTTAAAACGCAAAAAAATCTTCCTCAGTCTGATTGCCACAGGTTTTTTATATAACCTAGGTATTTGGGTTGATAAGTTTATCTTCTGGTTCAACCCTGCAACATCCCATGAAGTAATAGGACCGCTACGCAGCTCATTAGTCTATGATTTGCCTATTTTCCTTGCCTATCTGTCCATTATTCCTGGAATGGCAGTATTCTTAGTAAAAATTGAAACTGACTTTGCTGAGTGGTATGAAAAGCTCTTTAAAGCGGTGCGTGATGGCGGCACTTTAAGCTATATAGAACAAGCACGCGATGAAATGACATTGGCGGTGCGCCAAGGCTTATTTTCCATCTGTAAAATCCAAGGTGTGACTATTATTCTATTGTTGTTATTTGCACCTGCTATTTTAGATTGGCTAACTATCTCACGTTACCACCTACCTCTGTTTTATATTGACGTTGTAGGAGTAAGCATCCAAGTAGTCTTTATGGCGCTACTTAATGTGTTCTTCTATTTAGATAAACGCCTGATCGCCTTAAAACTCTGCTTCCTGTTTGTATTGCTCAATACAGGGCTCACTATTTTAAGCCATATCTTAGGTCCGACCTTCTTTGGTTATGGCTTTACCTTGTCCTTATTTATCTGTGTGCTGGTTGGCTTATACCAGTTATCACGCACGCTAGATCAGCTTATTTATCACACCTTTATGTTGCGTAAAGGCTAGCCCAAAAGCTGCTTGAGCCTCTGTCAAGCAGCTGCCTTACTGACTTTTAGTCAGGTTATATAACCAATAAATTTCATATTCAATACAACAATAAAAATATTAAAACTCTTTACATTATATTTTTAAGAAGTATCATTTCAAACGCATTTGATAATGATTATTAATAACCTTATTAATTATACTAGAGATGAATATGCCCTCCACAAAACACATCTTGTCTCCTTTAAGTCTTGCGCTAGCTACCCTTGTTATTGCACCTACGGCAGTGGCTAACAACAGCGCTAACCTTGGTAAAACCGTAGTTACGGCTTCAGGATTCGAACAACAAATTAAAGATGCCCCTGCATCCATTAGCGTACTTACCCAAGAAGAACTGGCTAAAAAGTCCTACCGCGATGTCACAGATGCGTTAAAAGACGTACCTGGCGTTGTTGTTACAGGCGGCGGTAGCTCCAGCGATATCAGCATTCGTGGTATGGCGGGAAAATATACATTAATTCTTGTTGATGGACGCCGCCAAGACTCACGTGCCACTCGCCCAAATTCAGACAATGCAGGAATTGAACAAGGCTGGCTTCCACCTATTGAAGCTATTGACCGTATTGAGGTTGTACGCGGCCCAATGTCGTCATTGTACGGCTCTGATGCTATGGGCGGTGTCATCAACATTATTACAAAGAAAACTAACCAAGCATGGCATGGCTCTATTCGTACAGAAAAGACGTTCCAAAACCATTCCAATTCAGGTGACTATAATAAAACAGATGTTTTTTTATCTGGGCCACTTGTAAATGATATTTTAGGTGTCCAACTATACGGTCAAAAATCTCATAGAGAAGAAGACCGTTTTACGGACGGATATAATCAACAAAAACTAGAAAGCGGCACGGCTAAATTTCTTTTAACACCAAATGAAAATCATGATGTTTCTTTAGAATTTGGGAGCAGTGAGCAAAATCGAAAATCTCATACTGGAAAATCTGCCGCTAATTCAGGTCCATCTGACAATACATATAAACGCCGTTACTTCGCCCTAACTCATACTGGTCGCTGGGAAAACGGAGTAATTGATAGTTATATTCAACGCGAAAAAAATGACAATACTGATCGTAAAATGTATACAACAAATACAGTATTTAATACACAAGGATCTCTATTTTTAGGAGCACATACCCTTACTGCAGGAGCCCAATATAAAAAAGAAGAGCTTGAAGATGGAAGTAATCTAGGTACAACACTAGATAAAAAAATCGACCGTTGGGCTTGGGCAATTTTCGCTGAGGACGAATGGGGAATGACAGATACATTCTCTTTAACATCTGGTGTTCGTCTCGACCGTGATGAGAACTTTGGTAGCCATTGGTCACCACGTATTTATGGTGTGTGGAATCCATTAGAACAATGGACTTTTAAAGGTGGTATTTCTAGCGGTTATCGCTCACCCGATTTAAGACAAGCTATTGATGGTTGGGGGCACCCAACAGGAAAAGGTAGCGCTGTTATTTGGGGAAATTCTAATCTAAAACCAGAAAAATCTGTTACGGCTGAACTTGGATTTGTTTGGGATAATTTAGATAACTTAACCGCTGGTTTAACTATCTATCAAACTAACTTCAAAGATAAAATTACAGAAGTTAATATTTGCGATTCAAAAAACGGTGACACATGTGCTGTTAACCCTTCCTCGCCAAATTCAAACAGCACATATAGCTTTGAAAGCACAAATATCAACGTAGGTAAAGTTGATATGAAAGGTCTTGAAGCTACATTCGACTGGCAGATTATTGAACATCTAAAACTAGCAGCTAACTATACATTCACAGATACAGAGCAGAAATCAGGAAAGTTTAAAGGTAAGCCTTTAAATAAAATGCCTCGTCATATGTTCAATACAACATTAGACTGGACTGCTACAGACCAGCTCAATACTTGGGTTCGTGTTAACTACAGAGGGAAAGATTCTGAATACTTACATCGAGGCAAGAGTATTAGAGAACAAACACCAGCCCATACTTTTCTTGATCTAGGCGCTAATTATAAAATTAGTGAGAACTTCTCTGTAATGGGGGGCATCTATAACTTAGGAAACAAGCGTCTGAACACCGAAAAATATGAACGTGTACTAGACGGCCGTCGCTACCAAATTGGGGCAACAGTAACCTTCTAAGTTCTGCATCAAACAACGCCACAGCTCACAGCCTGTGGCGTTTTTATTTGTTCTGTGCGCGTTACCTGTTAAAGTGCGCCAGTGAACTTAACTAACAGAACAGACGTGATGCAAACTGGAAAAATTAAACACTGGAATGACCAAAAAGGCTTCGGCTTTATTGCTGCAGATGATGGCAGCGAAGATGTTTTCTTTCATATCTCATCTATTAATACCAGCACCGCACGGCCTGCATTAGGCATGCATGTGCAATACCAAACACAAATTGATCATCAAGGACGTTTAAACGCTAAACGCGTCATTCTACCGACGTCCACTACTCAAACACCCACCTATTCACCTAGCAGTTTATGGCTAAAACGCATTACTGCTCTGGTGGCTCTGATTATTATTGCGTTATTTCTTAGCAAGATTCTGCTCCCATTTTTTCAAGGATTTAATAGTCAACCAGCACCCTCTAACACCAGCAGTGCCTATCAGCACTACGATGTTGAGCTGAAAAAAACCTTAGCCTTAATTGCCAAAGAGGGTCCCTTCCCTTATCGGCAAGATGGTAGTATTTTCCAAAATCGTGAGCAGCGTCTGCCGCTCAAAGAGCCCAACTATTACCGCGAATACACTGTAAAAACACCGAATTCAGCTGATCGAGGCACACGTAGAGTGGTCACTGGCGGTCACCCTCCTACTGAGTACTACTATACAAAAGACCATTACCGCACATTCGAAAAACTCAAACCTTACAACTAAGCACTCATGCAGCAGCTTGGCCAATACTAAGCTGCTTAAACCTCTGCTTCACTGGTGCTATAGGAATCAAATCTAACAAAAATAAAACTATTTCTGCTAAAACAAGTTAACTCTCCGAAATAAAACCGCTAGTTTAACAACTGGTCAATAATAAGAATCTATTGTCTAGTTTTTGGCTCGAATAAAAACATATATAAACCATAGCGTTAAACAAATAGGACTGATATCTATGCTAATAAAATCACTGCTACGCCCTCTTTCTCTTGCTATTGCAGTTGCTGTATCCAGTGCTGCTTGGGCAGCACCTCAACAAGCACCTTTTGAAGCAGCTAAACAAGAAAATGAGGCCTTCTTAGCCACGCTCAAAGAATTAGTACATATAGAATCAGGTAGTAAAGACTTAGAAGGCTTAGATCAAATTGCTAATCTTGTAGCTGATAAGTTCAAACAGCTTGGTGCTAAAGTTGAAATCTTACGCCCAACGGATATCTACCGCTTAGACGATACGCCAGAGAAACTAGGACCTATTGTGCATGCCCAGCTCAAAGGCAAAGGCACTAGCAAAATTATGCTAATCGCCCATATGGACACCGTTTATCTAAAGGGCATGATTAAAGACCAGCCTTTTCGTATTGAAGGCGATCGCGCTTATGGCTTAGGTATTTCTGATGACAAGCAAGGTGTTGCAACTATTATTCACACGCTAAGTCTGCTACAAAAACTAGGCTATGATAATTACGGCAGCATTGACGTGCTAATCAATAGCGATGAAGAAATCAGCTCACCTGCGGCCCGTAATACCATCACTGAGTTGGGTGCAGACCAAGATATAGTACTGTCATTTGAAGGCGGCGGCACCGATGGCAGTTTACGCTTGGCTACCAGCGGTATTGGCGCAGCCTATCTAAGCGTACAAGGTAAAGCTTCGCATGCGGGTGCAAAGCCTGAAGATGGCGTCAATGCACTCTATGAACTGGCGCACCAGTTACTACAAATGAAAGACCTTTCAAAACCTGAACAGGGCTTAAAGCTTAACTGGACAGTTGCTCAAGCTGGCACTAATCGCAATGTCATTCCAGCTCAAGCCGTTGCCCAAGCCGATGCCCGTGCATTACGTGTAGAAGACTTTGTAGCACTTGAAAAAGCCATGCGTGAAAAAATCGCCAAGCCGCTGCTAAAAGACAGCAAAGTAGAACTTAAATTTGAAGTCCGCCGTCCGCCATTAGAAGCTACTGAGAAATCAATTGCATTAGGTAAACTAGCGCAAGGCATTTACAAAAACGAATTAGATCTTGATATGAAAGTGATGGAAGTCGCCACAGGTGGCGGTACAGACGCAGCCTTTGCTGCGCTAAAATCACGCGGTGCGGTAATTGAAGGCTTAGGTCTAAGTGGCTATGGCGCACACTCCAATGATGCTGAATATGTCCAACTGGACACCATTACTCCACGCCTTTACTTAGCTACCCGCTTGATTATGGCTGCCTCAGAAGGCGAACTAAACAAATAAGTTTAGTGCTGTCAACAAGCCTGATATTTTGAACTGCCTCGCACTTATTAAGCAGTTTAATCATCAGACGCTTACGGCCTGAGTTCGATAGAGTATCGGCTCAGGCCTTTTCGTTTGCTTTTAGCTAGCTAAATGGCTAATCGTTTTTAGTTTTTTTATTCGATAAGTTGCCTTACTCCATTAAATAATATTTAAAAAAATAAACGATAAAGGAAGACTGCAACCTATGATGATTAAACAACGCTTACTCCCACTGAGCTTAGCAGTGACCCTTTTCGCCTCCACCAGCTTATGGGCTAGCCCACAAACCACAGTGCATCAACTTGCCACACAAGAGCAAGAGCCATTATTAAACACATTAAAAGCGCTTGTGCATTATGAGTCCGGCAGTAAAGACCCAGAAGGTTTACAAGCTATTGCTCAATATATTGCTAAACAATTAAGTGAACTGGGTGCAACAGTCACCATTATTCAACCTACCGAGAAAGATACTGTCCGCCTTGCTGATACACCGGAGAAGTTAGGCCCAATGGTGCAAGCTGAGCTTCATGGTAAAGGCACGCGCAACATCATGCTGATCGCACACATGGACACTGTGTACTTACCAGGTATGCTCAAAGACCAACCATTTAAAGTGGAAGGCAACCATGCCTATGGGCTTGGCATCGCGGATAACAAGCAAGGAGTTGCCTCTATTATTCACACAGTTGCACTACTGCAAAAACTCAAATTTGAAGACTATGGCAAACTCACCATTTTAATTAATGGCGATGAAGAAATTAGCTCGCCTGCTTCGCGCAACCTACTCACACGCCTAGCCAAAGATCAGGATGCGGTATTCTCTTTTGAAGGCGGTATGGTGGGCGATGCCAGTTTACTGCTGGCCACTAGCGGTATAGGCGCTGCCTATCTCAAGGTGCAAGGCAAAGCCTCCCATGCTGGGGCCAAACCAGAAGATGGCATCAATGCGCTATATGAACTGGCGCATCAAATTCTGCAAATGAAAGATCTATCGCAACCAGAACAAGGAGTCAAACTTAATTGGACGGTTGCTCAAGCAGGTACTAACCGTAACGTGATCCCCGCACAAGCTAGCGCCCAAGGCGATGCACGCGCCCTTCGTACAGAAGATTTCAAAGCACTGCAAAGCACAATGCAAAATAAGGTTCAACAACGTCTACTCACAGACACTAAAGTGGATTTAACCTTTGAAGTGCGGCGCCCACCTTTTGAAGCAACAGATGCCGCTATACGTATGGCCAATCACGCGCAGAGTATTTATAAAAACGAGCTAAATCGGCCACTTATTATTCAAGAAAAAGCTATTGGTGGCGGCACAGATGCAGCTTTTGCCGGCTTAGAAACACGTGGCGTTGTTATTGAGGGCTTTGGCATCAATGGTTTTGGCGCCCATTCAAATAGCGCTGAATATGTGTTAATTGACAGTATTACACCTAGCCTTTACTTAAATGTTCGTATGATTATGGACATTGCTCATAATAAGGTGCCTTAATAACAAGCACTACCTGCTCTATCAATAGGAGTAGAGCAGGTTTTCACTGTATTGAGTAACCAAGCCTTAACCTCTACTTTTAATGATTAGCATCCTAGTCTATACGCTAATTTTTACGCTATGTAGTACGAGTAATCGGCAGGCTCGCACCTTGCTTAATTAAAATAAACTTATCCTTACCTAAGCCTTGCGCTTTTAATGATTGCATTAAATGTTCAGGCGGCTCGTCAATGGATTCATCTGCCAATTCAAAAACGCCCCAATGCATGGCAATGGTCAAGGGTTGGCCAAGCTGCATAAAGAGTTTGACTGCATCATCTGGGTCCATATGTTGCTTATACATAAACCACTTGGGCGCATAAGAACCAATGGGCAAACCTGCCATACTAATTTCACCGTAACGCTGACGAACCTTATGCAGTTCATCACTAAACCCACTATCGCCTGAAAAGTAAAAGCGCCAATCACCATATTCAATCAGAAAGCCACACCAGAGTGACTGGTTACGATCAAAACCTGAACGAATACTCCAATGTCGAGCAGGTGTTGGGTAAATATTTACTCCATATGCACTATGTTTATCGTGCCAGTCGTACTCAAACACATGGACAAAGCCACGGGCAGTAAACCAGCTTTTCAATCCTAAAGGCACAATAATAGTGACCTGAGGGAAGTACTGCTTGATATGTCTAAGCGTTTGGCTATCTAAATGATCATAATGATTATGCGAAATAAGCAGCACATCTAAAGCTGGCAAATCTTTTACCAAGGCAGGAGAAGCAACACGTCGTGGCGGCCCCATAAAACTAAATGGCGAAGCACGAGGAGAAAACGTAGGATCAGTTAAAAAATACTTTCCATTTAAACGAAAATAAAAGCTAGCATGACCTAACCACCAAACACGATCATCCTCTCCTGCAAAGTCAGGCGTTTCCACCCACAGTTTAGCAAAGGCGTCATAACCCATTTTAGGCGGTAAAGGTAAGCGCTTTAGTTTACGATTCCACTGCCAACGCTGCACATCCGTTTGCAGAATTCGGTCATTTTCTAAGTTACGAAAGCCTGTTGGTGTATGGTGGGCTTTGTTTGGATCAAAATATGGATTTTTATAAAACATAAATGATAACGACCAAATAGAGTAATCAATGTGCTTTGACCTTCACACCATACAACAGTATCACTGCATAAATAAATTAACTTACTCCGTACTTTATGTTTTTCGTGTATCTTCTGCCTAAAATCAGTAATCTTCTTTTGGGAGTATTTTATGCCGTTATTTAGCCGAGCTACTGCGGCCAGTTTGAGCCTCTTTTTTGTCTTGAGCGCACAGGCTGCCAGTGATAAAGTCCAACAATTAATTGAATACGATATGCTCGGTAGCGATTTACGTTATTTTGAGTCCATTGCAGGCGTAGCCCGTAAATCATATGACTGGACCTATAACTATGTTGTGGATGGCTGCCATATTCAAGTTACTGCACCCCAAGCGCATACTATTAACAAAATTCGTATTGAGTTAACAGAACAATGCCAGCCTGACTTTTCAGATGCCCTTGCCAGCTTTGCTCCTGACACCAAACAGCCGCTTACTATCGGTAATTTTGCCAACAGCTTTAGTGATTTAAGTTTCACCGCTGATTGTTTAAGTGGCTGCGGCAATGCTGCAGATCCTTATATTTATGCTTACTGGCAAGGCCCTAGAGCATTTGAGTTACGTGAAGTTATGTTAGAAGTGGTACAAGTCGCCACTCCGGCGTTAGAGGCCGCGGATAAATGGCAAGCACTAATGGAGCAACATGAAGGTGAAGATTGGGTAATGGATACTCAATTCAACTGCAATCATAAATACGATACGCAAGCCCAACAATTTTTTAATCCCGTGCAGGTCACTGCTGTGACCATCGGCTACGACTTAAGAAATGAATCAAGCTGTCAATAACCTACTCAGCAAAAGGACGCTTATGAACGAATTATCTGCAGAACAACAGTTCTGGGACAACCTTGAGCAAGGCGATTTCGAGCGCGCATTGCAGGCTGCTCATGAAGCAGAAGAATCTCAAAATTTGCTGATTATTCATCAAGTCGCGAAATCACAAAGCTTAGAACCATTAGCTCAATATGATTACGCCACGGATGATTTCTCACCTATTTACTGTAACTTAATTAGGTTATTTCTTGAGAATTGCGATACACAGCCACTAACTGACTTTGCGGATCAATTATTAGATTACTTGCTAGAAAATGCTGCTGACGTTGCTAAGAAAATTCAAAAGGACTCAAATAACTACCCTCTGAATCCTATCAGTGGTGCTACATGGATGAACGGTGCTCAGTTACGCACCATGCTAAATTTTCTATTGGATTATTTAGAAAAACACGAAAGCGCGCACGAGCAGCTACTCGTACAGTTTCATAAAACCCGTGTAACCTTGGCAATTATGGGACATTACAAGCAAGAAGTAGGACCCGATATGATTGCAACTGCAGGTTTATATATTGCTGATGGTAAACCAGATGCAGCATTGAACTGCTATCAAGCTGTTATTAATGATTTTGAAGAAGAAATAGAAAATTATTTGGCATATTTTGACGAAAACGAATTTGAGTTTGGCGACACTGACCAAGTTATTCTCTCATCACTACGCCAAGCCTACCTAGGCACCCAAAAATTACAGCCAGAGAGTGATTTTTCACAGCAATTAACACAGTTGGATATTATTTTCGCTAAAGCCCACGCACAGAACTAAATGGCTATAACGGCCTGACTAGCTAAAGCTTGACTAAGCAACTTTTGCATAGCTTTTAAGCGTTTTTCAAAGCTTTTACCGCCTGCATAGATCAGTTCAATATGCAGGCTATCAACCATTGCAAGATAAGCTTCACTTAACCAGTTCTGTTGTTTTTTCGGTAGTTTCCGTATAAAAAAGCTTTGTAGCTCCTCTAAATAAGCTTCAAAACCTAAAGAAATAGCAGGCTGTAACCCTGTAGGTGGAAAATACGCTGTACGCAACAACAAACGTAAATACTCAGATGTTTGATAACGCTGCGCTAAACTTGCACAATAATATGAGCCAGCTTGAGCGTCAGAAGGTTCATCAGCAAAGCATTGGCTCATATAGTTCCGCTCTAGTTGCAAAGCCTCATTAAATACTTCCATAAAAAGTGCATCTTTGTTAACAAAGTGCGCATATAATGAAGCTTTACGAATGCCCACTGCTACTGCAATATCATTGAGTGAGGCGGCATCATAGCCGCGCTCAGCAAAATGTATAACAGCCGCTGCACAAATACGCTCAACCGAAGGTGAACGATTACTCATATATATTATCCTTGAACAGCTGTAGCCTGCAGTTTTGCTTGTGCTGACTTCTGCTGTAATACCTCTTGTTTATGCGCTTGACGCACTGTAAACACCGTCAAAAGCAATACAAACACGCTAAAGAAAAATAAGAATGCACACCAGTGTAACGCACTTAGCTCTGCCAATGTACCGGCAATAGGCGTTGCCATTGAAGAAATAACCAACTGAAACGCCCCCAATAAAGCAGCTGTCGAACCTAAAGCCTGTTGTTGCGATGCCATTGCCATCGACATAAGAGTAGACTCAGCAATACCTAAACCAAATAATGCAACAAACATACCTACCACAATTATAGATAAGCCCCAGCCAAAATATGTAGCTAATGCAGCAATCAGTGCTCCAAGTACAATGAGTAACACGCCTCGGTTAGCTAAGCGCAATACCCCCATTGATGGCACCCATTTGCTACTTACCAAAGCCCCTAATAATACAGCAATACCAGTACCTCCAAAAACAAAACCAAAGGTATCCGCTTCTAAATTAAAATGCGTTTGATAAACATAAGCAGCACCACCAATATAACCAAATAAAAAGAAGAATACTGCTGACAAGGCAAGCGCTGGCATTAAGAAGGAAGGACAACTTGCAATGCGTGCATAAGTACGTATCACTTCGCCAAATTTTAGTGAAATACGCTTCTCTACAGGCAAGGATTCAGGCAAATTAAACATTGCATTGACAAAGGCACAAAGCGCTAAAATGGCCAATACATAAAGTACAGATTGCCAGCCAAAATGTGCATCTAAGTATCCACCTACAGCCGGAGCCAACACAGGTGCCAAGGCTTCAATTGTCATTAATAAAGCAAATAGCTGTGCAGCTGCATTGCCTTCTGCAACATCCCGGACTGTGCTCATAGCCACAACTAAGGTTAATGCAGCTGCCATGCCTTGAATAAAGCGCACAATCAATAACCACTCAATTGAGCTTGAAAAAGCGGCACCAACGGAGGCAGCAGCAAAAACTACGAGACCTATTAGTAGTGGAAGGCGCCGTCCATAAGCATCAATTAAAGGGCCAAATACTAATTGCCCAGCGCCTAAGGCCATTAAGAAAACCGTCAACGACACTTGGATGTTGCCATACGAAGTATGCAAATCTTTAGCCATATCAGGCATGGAAGGCAAATACATATCAATAGCAGAAGGGCCTAGAATAGTAATCAAAGCCAGTGAGGCTGCTAGTTTTAGTCCTATGGATGTCTGTTTCATGGTAATACTCTAAGTGATTAATACTTAATACCAGCTGCAGAAACGCGAGTGGGTAAACATAGCTTAAACTACCTACCGTAAGGTAGTCAATTAGATTGAAAAAAAGCTCAAACACAACCTACCCCTATCCTTAGAAAGTAAATAACTGGCTATGTTTGAGCTTAAAAACAATCATTAAAATGTAAAACGGTAGCCTATGTTAGCGTCATATTTATCAAATCTTTTGCCAATATTATTATTTAGCTCAAAGAATAGATGATGCCTATCATTTACTTGCGCATGTGCCCCTGTAATCCCCCCTCAAAACCACGGAGGCTATTTGTAGAAAATTTCATTAATATAAACTCAAGGAGTTTTCTATGCGTAAATCAAAATTCACTGAGAGCCAGATTATGGCAATTCTCAAACAAAATGAGGCTGGAGTTCCAGTCCCTGAGCTATGCCGTGAGCATGGTATTAGCTCAGCTTCGTTCTACAAGTGGCGCTCAAAAT
>NZ_JAZDRH010000021.1:0-56021 GCF_047470865.1 Pseudomonas sp. F1_0610 | reverse complement strand
AATTACAACATATCAAATTAACTTAAAGAGCAAATTAAATATCTAATAGCCATTAGTATCTTAGCAACCTAATGGCTATTACAATCTAATTACTTCACTTCAACTTTAACATCATAATCATATATTCTAACAACTACTGGTTTGCCTTCAGCTTTAACAAATTTCAAACGTAACTTTGTTGCTGTTTTAGCTGGTAATGTAACATCCGTTTGAGGTGAATCTAGGTAAGCCACAAAGTCATCAGCATCTAGCATATAAAGATTGCTTTGCTGGTGAAGATTAGTTAGTCGAATCACTGTATCAGATGTATTTTTTACTGCTAAAGTTACGGCAAAAGTGCTGCTATCAACTTCCTCAACAGAAAGTACTTTAATTGCACTATATTTTGCTAGATTTTCTTTATCGTAAATAATCAAGGCGCCATCTACACTCGTGCCTGACTTTCGTCCCTCATCAATTCCTTCACTCGCGCCGGCTAAAGCGTCTTTTCCTGCGGCAGTCACGCTAGAGGTAAAGCTTTTTACGGTATCTCGTATCGAGCTTTTTTCCTCATCCGCAGCTAGCACATTAGATGCGGCCAATATAAGAGCACAAGCAAGTACTGTTTTTTTCATAATAAAGAATTCCATGAGAGTTGTTTCCTTCACACCATAACCAATGCATAAAAAAATACTAGGCATTTATATCAACTTTTCAAATCGCTGTTTTTCCTTTAATAGTAGTAGTAAGTTATGAAGCTTAGGTGTAGTCCAATTGCACATACTTATATCTGACAACAAAGCATCTACAAGACTCTCGATGCTATCCTAGGGCGCTATTGTTTTAGACAACAGGAACACCCTATTTTACCCTTAAATACACTTCAGATTTAAATAATTTTCTTTTGATTTTGCGCGCTAATTAGCAGTCTCTCTTCTATTAAGACAGCTCTTCCTATGTTGTTTTCTGTCCTATAGGGCGTAGGGTTGAGCGGCCTCGTCATTCTGCTTAGGCTTCAACGTTGTAGCAACGTTTAGCCTGATGATTGAGGCATCAAAGCTAAGTTCAGCCTATACTAGATTGCACCACCTTGCCCAATTGATTGGATATTGCATTTAGCGTTTTAACGCACCTTTATTTAAACGCATCTAACGCAACAGATAACGCTTTAGCATCAGAAAATAGTTTTTCTTGCACAACTACGCCCTGCTGCAGTTCTAACCAGTAGATAACGGTTGCATCTGATCGCGTATATTGCGAAACAATAGCACCATCGAGGTCCAGCATAACGCGGTAGTTATATTTGCGCATGGCAGGCAAAGCAAAGATTTTGCTAATCATTTTTGGCATACGTGAAACATCGGCTACAAAAATAGCATTTTTTTGCTCAAGGTAATGCTTAGGTTTATCGGCCAAGGCTTGCTGAACCAGTTTCGCTTGATCCATATTACGCGCTATTAAAAGCAGTTGAGTTTTAGCATTTAATCTATAACCATGATCAAATTGGTCTTTTAACAACCAAGGCGTTAAACGCTCCCCGACTTCAACAGCCTGAGCCAAGATTGGCAGAAATAATGCGCATAAAATAACTATTTTTCTCATTGGATATTCCTTAAAAATTAAGGGCTAAGTTAGCCCTTAATTTATACTTTATGCAAAGTTTGCATGATTATCCCACAGTCCTGCTGGTAACTCTAAAACTCGCATCTGAGGCTTAGCTTGAGTGCAATCATAAGTGCGGCAGCGCCCCACTCCTGAGGTTGCAACAAAGCCTTTTTCAGTAGCTGCAATGCCCGCGCAGTCTAGCATTTTGGCATTCAAACGGGTTTCACCTGAGTCTAAATCCCAAATAAAGAAGCGATTACCTCGTGGTGCTGACATGGCCACCAAGCGTAAATCACTATGAATAGCAACACTTGCAGCATACTGGTTCATGACACTGCGTTGTTCTTCTGTTATAGGGAAAGGCACAAAAGGCTGACTTGGTCGTTTGATCGCCACCAAAGGCACCTTGTCACGCTTATCGCCCTCGTATTGTTGCACAGCAATGATAGTACCGTCTTTGGCAATAGCTAGGTGACGAATACTGTTCATCTGGTCTGCTAAAAACTCTTTGCTAATGAGTTCGCCGGAGCGCTTCATCAGCACAAGACTAGGTTCCATGTTATTTAAATTTAACATCTCACGGCTGTCTGCTTCAGTGCGAATACCGCCATTGGCAATGACAATGCTTTCACCGTCAGGCATCCATAATAATTGATGAACACCAATACCATGGGTAGAGAGTTCCTTAACTCTCACAAACTGACGTTCTTGCCATTGCCAAACCCCCAAAACACCTCGACCAGGATCGCTAGTGTCATTTTCCGTGGTATAGGCTAGCTGCCCTTCTTTATGAATAATGGCGTGTCCTTGAAAGTGTCGCTGCTTGGGAGTACGCAGCGTTTGTAACACTTGCCCTGTCTGCAAATCAACCAAATAGCTTTCAGTTGATGGACGGCGTCCCACATATAGCGCAACGCTATCATGTGGATGAGAAATAACATCGTGACAACGTTCTGCCACTTGCGTTTCAAAGCGCTTAGAACCATCTAAATGATAAGCAACGACATAGTGATTGCCTTGCCTGTCATCTCTGGCTGACAACAATAGTGGCTGTTTTTTACCCTTATGCCATACCCAAGCACTCGTACTTACTGCACCTAACGCCGCTAACCCTGCAGTTAGCGTGAGGAAACTACGTCGCTTCATTAATCAATCGCCATCATTTGCATTAAAACCTAACTGCACACCTAGCACTTGAGCCACTTCACGCTCATGTAAACGGTGCAGTGCATCAAAACTTTTATAGAGCTTTTCAAGATCAGCTGCCTGTGATTTATCGACAACCAGCTCAGTCAGTGGTTTATCGAATCCAGCAAGATTTGCCAATGCATCCGCATAAGCCTTATCAATGGTCTCAGCTACTTTAGGATCTTGCTCGGCTACTAGTTTTCGAATACCTGTGTCATTAACGCCCTGCCAAACTTTCTGAGCGCTTTCAATTGTAGATTGCATATTCTTTAAGGATAAGCCACTGCGCCAGCCTTCAGCTTGAAAAGGTACGGGCGTAGGTTGCTTTAGTTGCCGCCCCATAGGCGCACCTAGTTTTTTCTTCAATGTATCAATAGCTGTAACCTGAGCTTGTAACATGATGGTTATAGCTTCTAATGGCTCAGCAAACTGCTCATTGGGATAGTGGCTTAAATCCGTTAGGATGCCACCTTGAGTGCTCCAGGTATCGTAAACTTTTTTCGACAATATTTCTTGATGCGTACCAATTGTAGTTAATAAACGGCAGTATTTAGTTTTTTCTGCAGCATTATTAAAGTCGATATCCTTGTCATACAGTAAGTACTCGTAAGCCGATAACCCTTGTACAACCACACTGGCTTTTTCTAAGTCCGCCTGTGTTAGTTCTGGTTTACGATTCATTAATTGCTTAACTTGACGCGCAACGAGGTTTTTCTTATCTGGCCAGAATTGCACTTGCCAGGCACGATTATTTTCAGCAATAGCGCCAATCATTAAAGGCTGAATAGCCTCCCAAGACTGTTGTGCACCTTCATATACCTGACGTGCCATTGCGAGGTCTTGCTTACCATCACAGAACGCTTGCGCACTGGCGGCCAAATTACGGTTGTTATGCCACCATTGCATATAGCTGGCTTGGTATACCTTTTCCCCTAAAGCTTGCGTTACTTGTTGTTGAGGATCCACTTTCTCTGCTTCTGAACAGGCTACAAGTGCTAGACAAGCAACCGCTAATAGCGATGGTTTTAACATACCACGGCTCCCTATAATGAATTTAAAAACGCAAGCAATGCTTCACGCTGTTCTTGATTAAAACCTAATACACGTTGCTTGGCTGTTTCAGCTTCACCGCCATGCCACAGCACCGCCTCAAGTAAATTACGCGCACGGCCATCATGCAAAAATTCGGTATGACCATGCACTATTTCAGTTAGCCCTATGCCCCATAACGGTGGTGTACGCCATTCGCTGCCAGTAGCTAAAAATTCTGGACGATTATCCGCCAAGCCTTCGCCCATGTCATGTAGCAACAAATCGGTATACGGATAGATTTTTTGCCCCGCCAACTCTGGCTCAGCTGCATCTTGGCGTGTTGTAAAACTAGGCGTATGACAATTAACGCACCCTGTTCGGCGAAAAAGTATAGCACCTTGAACGACCTTCTCATCCGTAAGATTTCTACGTGCTGGCACAGCTAAAGTTCGAGTAAAAAATAAAAGTTTCTGCTCGATATTGGCAATAATTTCTGGCTCCCCACCATTAGGCGCACTCGCACATTCAGTTTGCTTAGGCATACAGTTTGATTTTGGACGCAGCTCACTGGTTAGACCAAGATCTTGAATAAATGCATCTGCATTTTGTTCTCGCAAACTTGCTTTGCCCGCTTTCCAACCAAAACGCCCTAGCTGAACGGTTTGCGTTTCCTGATCCCAAACCCTATTGGCACGCCCAGTTATACCATCACCACGCTGATCATCAGGATTTTCTTGCGCGAGAATATCCGCCTCGGCAATAGCTTCTAACAATCCCAAACCAATCATTGGCCGCGCAAGACGCAACGAAAACTGAGTATCCGGATGCAGCGCGCCATAATTCAAAGCTTGTAGCTGAATATTAGGCTTACGTAGCTCAACAACAGTACCATCGTCAAAGCTCACGTTCTCATAACTATAATCAACACGAACCTTCCCTTCAGGAAGCACGCCTGGAATAGCCATATCTTGAAATTGAGTGCCGTAATTTGGCTCAGGTACAACACCTAAGTACTGCACTAACTCTTGATGTGCTGGCGTAGTTGCAGGAATTGATAAACGCAATAATGCCGATACGGCTGTTTTATTACCAATATCTGGCGCTTTTCCTCGGCCATTATTGACATGGCAACTACGACATGAGGTGGCATTATATAAAGGCCCTAAGCCATCGCGCGCAGTAGTGCTTGAAGGCGCAATAACCCAAGGGCTTTTAAAGAAATTATTACCAACGCTAAACTCTACTCGACGCTCAATGCTCATGTTTTTGGCCGGCTGAGTAAAAGCATGGCGCCCATCGACAAATGCGGTAGTTTTACCACCCGAATGATAATTGTCTGAATCTGCCTGCATGTGAGATGCAGCTTGGCTAGCTCCCGTGAGACTAACAAGAACTAAAAGCAGTTTTGATGATTGCTTAAACATGCATGCCTCAAAACGCAAAACAGCGTGCAAGCTCTAGGCTTGCACGCCGATATGAAACGAGCTGAGCTTAGAATTCGTGATCAGCTGTATCTGGATTTAACTCATTAATATTTAATGCAGCCGCCACTGACTCAATGCTACTGGTTTGATCAACTAGCGCTTTGATAGCTGTACGTACAATTTCATGACCCTTGGTATTTTCTGGATCAATCAACATATCGAACATCACATTATCTTTTTCAGCGCTGTCTACGATAGCCTGTAGAGCAGCTTGGGTTACCTCAAATTTCTCTTTCATAGCTTTGTCAGCTGCTGGATCCATGCTGTTAACTAGCTCAGATAAGCTTGGACCACTGACCAAGGTGCCATCAATACGCTTGTATTGTCCTAAATAGACATTTTTAATGCCTAAGCCATTGTAGAAATGTGAGTTATGTGTGTTATCACTAAAGCAGTCATGCTCATCTTCTGGAGAGAAGGCCTCAAGTGCTACTTTCATGCGCTCACCAGCGAGCTCTCCTAAGCTTAGGCTACCCATGCCAAAGAGCATTTTACGGATACCTGCCTCGCCTGATTCTTTGGTTAATTCAGCACGATAGTTATCAATAACTCCGGCTTTCCATTGCGCTGTCATTTCTTCTAAGTCAGTCACCAATAAATCAGTTACTGCTTTTAAGTACTGAACTCGACGATCACAGTTACCATTAGTACAGGCATCACCTTGCAGGTAATCCGTATAGCTACGTTCACCAGCACCTGGTCCCGTGCCATTTAAATCTTGTCCCCATAACAGGAACTCAATAGCGTGATAGCCTGTAGTGACGTTAGCTTCAATACCTGCTAACTCGTTTAGATCGGCTAAAAGCTCTGGTGTTAAGTTGCTAACATCAATGCTGTCTTCGCCTACTTGAATGGTTTTATTAGCAATAATGTTTGCTGTAGCGGCAGGGTTACCTGTTTCGCCTTCGTAATCATCTGCTACGTAGTCAATTAAGCCCTCATCTAACGGCCAAGCGTTTACCTGTCCTTCCCAATCATCAACAATGGTATTACCAAAGCGGAATACTTCTGTTTGCATGTAAGGAACACGTGCATCAACCCAAGCCTGCTTAGCGGCTGCTTGTGTTTCAGCTGTTGGGTTAGCCATAAACGCATCTATTGCTTTTTGCAGTTTTTTGGCACTGATAGTGGCATCTTCAAAAGTCGCATGGGCAATATCAGCATAATGATTGACCACAGCTTTAGCCTGTGCCTCAGTATAAGCTGAGATAACTTCTGGTGAGCTCTCTGCTTTAACTACAGCCGGTGCTGCCGGTGCACTTTGAGTTGGCGTATTTGAAGCAGAAACTGCTGTGTTATCTTTGTCATCTGAACATGCAGTCAAAGCGACTGCCATTGCCAAAATACTGGCACTTGCTAATTTAAAACCTGGCATCATTGAATCCTTTAGATGTAAATCAAACGGTGCAAATAGAGCTCTGCCAATAATGCGAAAGATTTTCATTTATTGCAAAGAAAATTTAGTAAATATTCTCATTACCAATAAAAAACGCCCTTTTTAGGGCGTTTTTACTCCAGTCACTATGCTTAAACTGCTTTAAACTCATTATCAGCTGCATCAAAGCGCTGCTGCATACTTTGACTAGGTTGCTTATCTAGCAAGCTGGCTATAACAATAGCGATAACAGCAAAGATAAAGCCCGGAATAATATTATAAATTGCAATTAATGTTTCCAACCATGGCATAGGAAAAAGTACATTAAGACGCGGTAAGCCTTCCTGCCAAAGCACTACCGTAATAGCCCCTACAACCATACCTGCTAAAGCACCATTACGCGTCATGCGCTTCCAAGTTACAGAGAGTAAAACAACGGGGCCAAAAGCAGCGCCAAAGCCAGCCCATGCATAAGAAACTAAAGACAGTACCTTGTTTTTAGGATCAGACGCCATATACAAGGCCAGCAAGGCAATCAGCAACACCATAATACGACCTACCCAGACCAGCTCTTTTTGCGAGGCTTTTTTACGTAAAAAAGCCTTATAAAAATCCTCTGTTATGGCGCTAGAGCAAACTAATAGCTGGCAACTTAAGGTACTCATCACGGCAGCTAATACAGCAGCCAAAATAATACCTGCAACCCAAGGATTAAAAAGTATTTTAGCCAGTTCAATAAATACGCGCTCATGGTCTTCGTTTACAGGCGCTGCCAATTCAGGATGCTCAACGAAATACGGATAACCTAAAAAGCCAACAGCAACTGCGCCACCTAAGCATAAAATCATCCAGGCCATTCCAATACGGCGTGCGGCTGGAATCGTTTTAACTGAGTCTGCCGCCATAAAACGCACCAGAATATGTGGCTGACCTAAATAGCCAAGCCCCCACCCTAGAAGCGACACAATGCCAAGAAAAGTCATTCCTTCAAACATATCTAAATGTGTAGGGGAATGTACTTTGATGGTTGCAAGTGTTGTACTGGCATCACCTAAGGCTAAAATAATGAAAATCGGTGTAATTAATAGTGCAAAAATCATTAGGGTAGCCTGTACTGTATCCGTCCAGCTAACTGCTAAAAAACCACCAATAAATACATAGAAAATGGTTGCCAATGTGCCAAGCCAAAGCGCTGTGGCATATTCAAAACCAAAGGTGCTTTCAAATAATAAAGCAGCTGCTTTAGCACCAGAGGCACAATAGAGCGCAAAGAAAAATAAAATAACCGTAGCTGAAACTATGCGTAGAATTTTCTGTTTATCTTCAAAACGATGCGTAAAATAGTCAGGTAACGTCAGTGCATTATTGCAATGTTCAGTATGAACGCGCAGACGTCCTGCCACAAACAGCCAGTTAAGCCAGGCACCTATGATTAAACCAATCGCAATCCACGCCTTAGAAAGACCTGCAAGATAAATAGCCCCAGGCAACCCCATTAGTAGCCAGCCACTCATATCTGAAGCACCCGCTGACAATGCCGTAACCACACTGCCTAAACTGCGGCCGCCTAAAATGTAATCAGAAAAGTTTTTGGTTGACCGCCAAGCCCAGAAGCCAATAAAAATCATCGCGGCTATATACACCAAGAATGTCACTAACATAGGTGTAGACATATTCATACCTGTCCTCATTTTTGTCATGCACTGACAAAAGCGTTTAACTCACGCCTTCATAGACTGCAAAAGCCGTACAGATTAACGCGAAATGAGGTTTTTTTATAGTGCTGATTCACCTCAAGCAATCTCAAAAACAAGCAAACGCGGTGCTTAATAAGGCTATTATTTATCACCATCATTAATTACAAACCATGATTGATCTATTATTAGAATATATAAGTAATTTTATTAGGCTCTATAAAGTTATACTTTTAGTGATTATCCCAAAGTAGAATAACCTACTAATAACCTTAAATAAAGTAAGCGTAATTGAGTGTAAAAAATACCTGCAAAGCCTTTAAACAAAAGGGTTAATACTTAAGTACGAAACTCTACAGTCATTTATAGATTGACTATCAATATTATTATATTTAAGTTTCCTTCGTGGCTGGTAAGACAACTTTAAAAACAAGTGTTAATGCCACTCAAAATTATTCTAAAAACAACAACGGAGTAAACCAAGTGGAGTTTTCTGCTAAAGAACTATTATCGCAAAAAAATATTGTGATGAATCCTCGCACTGCTGATGAAACAGAGTCTCGCTGGACTGCTATTAAGCAAATGCGCAAAGAAGTGCAAAGCCAAAAATTGGCTGATGCCGATATTAGCCTAACCAATACCGCAGGAGGTGATCATGTCTAATCAAGATTTATTATCGCTACCTGTTAGTGAACTAGCTGAGCTAATTAAAAGCCGCAAAGTAAGCTCCTTGGAGTTAACGAAATTAGTGTTAGCACAAGCGCAGCGCTTAAACCCTAGCATTAATGCTTATGTTTCCTTTCGAGAAGAAAAAGCTTTAGCTGAAGCTAAAGCCATGGATGCAGAAATAGCTGCGGGTAACTACCGCGGGCCGCTACATGGTATTCCTATGGGTATCAAAGACAATATTTACGTTGGCAGTGAAGTAACCACAATGGCCTCTAAGTTTCATAAGGACTTTGTATCTCAAGACGATGCCAGTGTTATTGCTAAACTTAAAGAAGCCGGTGCAGTACTCATTGGTAAACTAAACATGCACGAATATGCATGGGGTATTACCAATAACAGCCCACATTTTGGTGCGGTTAAAAACCCTTGGAATCTGGAAAAAATCCCTGGGGGATCAAGCGGCGGCTCAGGTGCTGCAGTAGCCGCTGGTATGTCTCCTATTACATTAGGCACAGATACCGCTGGCTCTATCCGTATTCCCTCTTCTGCTTGCGGCTTAGTGGGTTTAAAACCAACCCATGGTTTAGTGGCTAAATATGGTTGTTTTCCTTTAGCATGGAGCCTTGATCATATTGGTCCTATGGCACGTACGGTAAAAGATGCCGCTATTATGCTACAAGCCATTGCTGGCCATGATCCACGTGATCCTACCTCCAAAAAAGTGGCTAGCGTTGATTATGTTGCTAATTTAAGCGCGGATATCAAGGGTAAAGTCATTGGTATTGAAGAAGACTACTTCTTTAAAGATGTCGACGCGCCTATTGAAAAACTTGTACGCGCACAGATTGCTGAATTAGAAGCCAATGGCGCTATTATCAAAAAAGTTTCTATTCCAGCGCTAAAAAACGCAGAATACATTGAACTTATCACCAGCTTAAGTGAAGCATCAACCATTCACCATGAGCAAATGAAGAAAGACCCTAACGGCTTTGGTGATGATATTCGTATGCTGTTTGAATTAGGTGAACTACCAACCGCCGTTGATTACCTACAAGCGCAGCAATTACGTCGTGAACTCAAGCAGCAATTTAGTGCTATTTTTGACGAAGTAGATGTGCTTATTGCGCCAACCTTACCTGTCTTACCCAACGACATTGGCAGCCCAACAGCCCAGTTAAATGGTAAAGAGGTTGATCTACTCAATCACATTATTCGCTTTACAGGTCCGAACAACCTAACAGGCTTACCTTCTTTAACTATTCCTGTAGGCTTAGTAAAGGGTCTGCCTGTTGGCATGCAAATTGTTGGCCCTGCTTTCAACGAAAGCAAAGTTTTCAATATTGCAGCCGCTGTAGAAAAACAAACTCAGTTTGACTACACAGCACCTGTTGCTATGAACGCCTAAACGAAAAAGCCCTTCTTGACAAGAGAAGGGCTTTTATAAGAATCAAGCTTAGCCTGCATAAATCATAAATAACTAGTTTAAGGGAGAAGGTCACCTAGAACAGGGGAAGAGTATGATGCAATGGTATCCTGATTATTTCGATAGCTTAGTGTAGTAATGAATTTACACGGTGTTAGAGTTATTTTCTTAAGATGACGTTGGGATCGATGAAAAACCTGTGCTTCACTATATCTATAACAATATTTTTAATTAATCAGAAACTTTTTTAAACATCCCTCATCAGAAAATAAAGTCTCTTCAGCAAAACATAATTGAATCCCCGAAAAATTATTTTCAATAGTCGCGTTCCAATGCCCTCTAGAATACGCTTCCCAAAACCGAAAACGATCAAAACCAATTCGTAATTCATCTAATGTACCATCATAAAACTCCCAGCTATTTTCATTGATAAGAATTTCTCCATCTCGCAGGCAAAAAAATCCCGCTCTATAAAGAAGCGGGATAAAGAGAAGGAACTAAGTTATTAGGCGATTTTTCAATACTCCATTAGAAATTATAGTTAAATACTAACTGCCCTAAGCTATTACGGAATTTATCGCTACCTTGTTGCACGCCAATATGAGCAGAAATACTTGAATGCTCTGTAATGTTGCCTTTAGCACCTAGTTTTAACTCACCCACGTTGCGCCCAATCTTGCTGTCTTTACGGGTGTTATTAACATACACGCCGTTGTCGACACCATTATGTAGCCAGTTCAACTCAACAAAAGGCAAGACGCCTACTTGGTTTTCTTTATAGCCATAGAAACGCGCACCTACACGAGTAGTAAAACCATTGCTTTTATTGTTTTTAAAGCGTGTTTCGTTTTTGTCAGTAAAGTCATCCATTTTTAGGTAGTTATAGGTGGCTTGTGCGTGAGGCTCTAATATCCAGGTATTATACTCGGTACGTCCTACTTCAAAGCCATAGCCCCCTTCGATAGACAGCGCTAGACCGTTACCTTTGTATTTTTTAGAGCTATTGGCTTGAGCAGCACCACTGAGTTCATTACTAAAGTGAGCGTAATGCCCCCAGATATCAACAAAAGCACCTTTGTTATCATCTTGTGGCATCCAACTATAATAACCGCCTAACTGTATGCCTTTAACGCTACCTTTTACTTCTGAACCAGTAAGCTTAGAGCGGTTTTTAACATCGCTATCGCCATAACCAAAGAACACGCCTGCTACTTTACCTTCTTGTTCATCGCGGTATAAATCAGCACCTACCTGAACTAATGAGGTGTCTACTTTTAGTTTTTGTGTGCCTTTAAGCTGTTCAGTATTCATGTGGTTATATTGAACGCGGGCCCATACAGTTTCATCAGGCGCACGAGCATTGTCACGGCGATCTAAGATATTTTGGTTAAACATGTTAGCCGCTGCATATTGGTTACCTAGATAACCACCAATATTAGGGTTAGGTAGATACACTTTGGTATCTGTGTCTTTTAAGAAATTACGCAAATAGAAGCCATCCGCATCGCCATGAGCGTTTTCACCAAAGAGTAAGTACTCATACTCACCAAAAGTAACAGGACCCGCTAAGGTAAAGGCGGTTTTATCTTGAGTACCTAAGGTTTTGATGATTTGGATGCCATCATCAACGGTTTTGCCGCCTGTGCTGGCTTGGGCTATAGAAATGGCCACTTTAGTGCTATCAGTACCTTTAATAATGTTGTCAGCTACCAACATATCACTACGACTATTAGCACCGCCTTCATTTAGGGTAGTAGCTACTTTTAATACGCCGCCACTGGTAGTGAAGTTACCATTGCCATTGTTGCCTGCTGTCGTTTTATCGCCTGTAATAACAAAAACATTGCCTGATAAACCTGAACCGCGAATATCTAACACACCACTGTGATTAAAGTCTTTAACGCCCAATAATTGGCCATGTTGAATACCTTCTTCGCCACTACTTAGCGCACCTGTAGGTGTATATTCACCTGTTGTATCGTTGTTTGCTACGCCATTAACAGCCATTAACTCAATGCTGCCAGTGTTGTTAATGGTTCCGTCATTGAAGTTAGAGATAGCGACATGTTTGCCACCATTATCTTGCTTGCGAACTGAAAATAATCCTGCATTATCTATATTTAAAGCAGTTTCATTATTCGCTGTAATATAACCTTGCATTGTACCTATGTTGGTTAAAGTAACATCACTTGCTACTGTTGAACCTGATATATTTATTGCATGGTCATTTAGAGAGCCAATAAATCCAGCATTATTAATGCTATATTTACTATTACCACCCTGTTCAATCTCAAGCTTCTCAGTATTGGCTTTTTATATATACAGGAGCCTAGCGGCTTAGATAATACCACCATGAAAATTTTTCTGGATCGACTGTAAATGAAGCTGTATTACCCACTAAAACGACAATCAGTTGAATCGCTTGAAAAGCTATTAGTGAGTCATTTTTATTACAACAGGAGCAGGCAAAACTCAAACTAAAAGGCCTGAGTCCGATACTGTATCGAGCTCAGGCCCTAATCCCCAATAAATAAGGTGAGTCAAAAAGCAGGTTTTATTCTAGCTATAGTAAATCAACTATTTTTTGCAGCATGGGCTTGTTGATCAGCATGATAAGAGGAACGCACTAATGGGCCTGCAGCCACATTTTTAAAACCCATTTTATAGCCTTCTTCTTCAAACATTTTAAATACATCTGGATGTACAAAACGTTGTACTGGCAAATGGCTACGTGAAGGCTGCAAATACTGACCAAGCGTTAGCATATCAATATCATGGGCTCGCATGTCGCGCATAACGTCCAATACTTCCTCGTCTGTTTCACCCAAACCAAGCATCAAACCAGATTTAGTAGGAACATGAGGCACACGACGCTTAAATTCCTGTAATAGTTTTAAGGACCAATGATAGTCAGAACCTGGACGTGATGATTTATACAGCCTAGGCACTGTCTCTAAATTATGATTAAACACATCTGGAGGTGTTTGCTCTGTAATATCCAGCGCAATATCCATACGTCCACGGTAATCAGGCACTAGCGTTTCTAGCTTAACTTCAGGCGATAACGCACGAATTTCACGTAAACAATCGGCAAAATGTTGAGCACCACCATCACGTAAATCATCACGGTCAACAGAAGTAATTACAATATACTTCAGCTTCATATCAGCAATGGCTTTAGCTAAGTTTTTTGGTTCGTTTTCATCTAGGGCTTTTGGACGGCCATGGCCCACATCACAGAACGGGCAACGTCGCGTACAAATATCGCCCATAATCATAAAGGTAGCGGTGCCACTTGAGAAGCACTCACCGAGATTGGGACATGATGCTTCCTCACAAACGCTGTGTAAGCTATGTGAGCGGAGCATTTTCTTAATGCGATCAACTTCTGGCGATACTGGAATACGAACGCGGATCCAATCAGGTTTTGGTGGAAGTTCGTCAGTCGGGATCACCTTAACAGGGATACGCGCTACTTTATCAGCACCACGTAACTTCACACCGGCTTCTACTTTTTGTGGCGTGGCTTTGCTTTGTTCGTTGTTCATGACCATTCAATCTCACCCGATAGGGTTTTATATTGGCTGTAATGCAACTGTTGTAACAGGCATTCTTGCAACCTTGCAACCACCTCGTCAAATACTACGGGGTGATCGGTTTCATCTTTTAATTGGGTCATGCGAAGTCCTGCATAACCACAAGGGTTGATACGTTGAAACGGCTGTAAATCCATATCTAAATTTAAGGCCAAGCCATGGAACGAGCGTCCATTACGAATGCGTAAGCCTAAAGATGCTATTTTAGCATCATTCACATAAACACCAGGAGCATCTTTTTTGGCTACGGCTGTTACAGCATAACTAGCAAGGAGTTGAATAATAGATTGCTCAATACAGGTGACTAACTCTCGTACACCTATGCCTAGACGTCGCACATCTATCATCAGATAAACCACTAGCTGCCCTGGTCCGTGATAGGTTACTTGACCACCACGATCCACTTGCACTATAGGAATCTCACCTGCGGCTAACACATGCTCTGCTTTTCCCGCTTGTCCTTGGGTAAACACAGGCTCATGCTGTAGAAACCATAGTTCATCTAAGGTTTCTGCTTGCCTAGAATCAGTAAAAGCCTGCATAGCATGCCATGCAGGTTCATAAGGAAGAATGCCTAAATGACGAACACCTATTGGTAAATCGCTCATTACAATACCATGCGCACTACGCCAGTATCTCTAAGGTCTTCATTAAGCTTTTGTAGTTGCTCTGGCCCTGTAGCTGTTATATGTACTTGTACAGAGACAAAGCGACCATTACTGCTGTCTCGCACACTAATACGTTGTTCATCCACTTCGGGAGCGTGGCGCTTTACCACTTCCATGATCTTAGTAATGAACTGATCGTGACTATCTCCAATAATTTTTACTGGATAGTTTGTGCAAGGAAACTCAATTTTAGGTGCCTGAGGTTCTTGATCGGCCATCTTTACCTCCGTAGCCTAATGCTACTTAATTAACTAAATAAGCCAACAAAGAAAAGTTTAATGCTATCCCATAGACGACCAAAGAAACCGGCTTCTTCAACTGCCTCAAGTGCAATCAAATCTGTCGTTTTGATTACTTGATCACCTAAGCGTACTTCTACTTTACCAACTATATCACCAGCAGATATGGGGGCGATAAGCTGCTCATTCAAGAGCATTTGGGCTTCTAAGTTTTTACTTTGACCACGTGGTAAGGTTAGCGCGAGATTATTGGCCAAACCTACTTTGATGTGTTCTGTTTGCCCTTTCCATACACGGGCTTTATCTAACTCAGCCCCTGCTTGGTAAAAGGTTTTGCTCTCATAAAAACGAAAGCCATAGGTTAACAATTTCTGTGTTTCTGCAGCACGCGCTGCTTCACTGCTAGTACCAAATACGGAGGCGATTAAGCGCATATCTTCACGCACAGCTGAAGCAACTAAGCAATAACCTGCTTCTGCGGTATGACCGGTTTTTAAGCCATCTACCGTTTTGTCACGCCATAATAATAAATTGCGGTTGGGCTGTTTGATATTGTTCCAAGTAAATTCTTTTTGCTTGTAAATATCATAGTGCGCGGCATCTTCAAAAATAATAGCACGCGCTAGTTTTGCCATGTCATTCGCACTGGAGTAATGCGTTGGTGAAGGTAATCCTGTTGCATTCTCAAAATGCGTATTGGCTAAACCCAGTTTTTGGGCTGTGCTGTTCATCACATCGGCAAAGGCTTCTTCGCTGCCTGCCATGTATTCAGCAATAGCTACACTGGCATCATTTCCTGACTGAATAATTACGCCATGTAATAAATCACTCACAGAAACCTGTGAGTTGACTTTAATAAACATGCGAGAACCTTCCATGCGCCAAGCTTTTTCACTAATAGTGACTAAATCTTGCTCACCTATACGGCCTTCTTTGATGCCTTTAGTCGCAACATAAGCAGTCATTAGTTTAGTTAAACTTGCTGGTGGTAAACGCTCATCGCCATTATGCTCAACTAGAATCTGGCCTGTTGCCGCATCCATCAATACATAGGATTTAGCCGCCAGTTCCGGCATTGCAGGAATTACTGTGGGAGCAGCCGCTGGCGCAGGAAGGGGTGTTGGCGTTGGATTAGCCAATGCAACAGAAGCACCAACAAGAGTGGCTGAAAAAATAAACGCTTGAAAACTACGGGTGAAATTCATGATGTACTCAATAAAAGGTCAGCAGGTCAATGGCTGATAGACCATTAATTCATTGATTTGTTTAGTCAAATTTTACTAATGCAGCTTGCCCTAGATTAGCGCGTGCTATTTGCTCTTGCAATTGTTCCGCTGCTGATAAACTTGCAATAGGCCCTAAGCGTACACGATGTAAGACAAGTTTGTCTTTTACTGTTGAGCTAATTTCTACAGGTGCATTACTAATAAGACTTAGTTTATCGCGTAATAGTTGTGCAGCGTCCGGGTTGGCGAAGGCACCAACTTGGAGATAAAGGCCATCGGCTGGAAATGTAGCGTTTTTTTTTGAGTCAATTTCCTCAGGAACAGTGGCACTGGCATGCTGTGTTGCTGGCGGAACATAGGTTTCCTGGGCTGGCTCTAGTTTAGGCCATGCCAATGGTTTTCCTTGCGCAGGCGCTGCGGCATATTTACCATCAGCTAGTACTAAAGGTACCGGCTGTCCACGCTGAGCCCACCATTTAGCTGGGTCAATACCTTCTACTTTAACTCGAGCTACACCTTTGTCGGCATAACCTAGCTTTTTGGCTGCGGCAAAAGAAAGGTCAATAATACGATCTGAGTAAAAAGGTCCGCGGTCATTTACTCGCAAGGTTACGCTAAGACCGTTTTCTAAGTTAGTTACTTTTACATAGCTAGGCAGTGGTAGGGTTTTATGGGCAGCGGTCATACCATAAAGATCATACTGTTCACCATTGGCTGTGTTCTGCCCATGAAACTTAGTACCATACCATGAGGCTGTGCCTACTTCTGAATAATTATGCGCGCTTTGTATTGGATAATACCTTGTACCCATTACTGTATAAGGGGCAGCTTTATAGCGGCCATTATGCGGCATTGGTACTGCATCAGGAATATGTGACACGTCGATATCCCACCAAGGTGCTCCATCGCTACCTGGTCGGTTATAAATACTAGGACCACTAATAGCTCCGCCAGGTTTAACTACAGGCTGTGGTTTTACAGCTTTGCGTGTACCACAGCTAGTTAAGGCAAGAGTAACAGCTAGCATTAGGCTAATAGAAACAATTTTACGCATGCTTTATCCCTTACGAGCTTGCTTCATGAGCTGCGCTAAGTCATGCACGGCCATGGCATACATTACACTGCGATTGTAACGTGTAATGGTTTGAAAATTGTTGAGCCCTAACCAGTATTCATCACCCTGTTCTGCTTCTAATTTAAAGGTTGTTACTTTTAAATTATCTGGCAAAGCGGTTATAGGTGCCCATCCTAAGTTTTTAAGTTGTTTAACTGTAAATTTGTCGTCGATTTTTACAGATAAGCCTTTAGCTACATTTTGCCCAGCTACCTTGGCTTGTACAGTGACTAATTCTCCAGCTTGCCATTTATGCTTGGCAAAATAGTTGGCAACACTGCCAATAGCATCTGTTGGATTGGTCCAAATATTAATATGCCCATCACCATCAAAGTCGACAGCATAGGCTCTAAAGCTGCTTGGCATAAACTGTGGTAAGCCCATTGCGCCAGCATAAGAACCCGTTAGCTCTAACGGATTAACCTGCTCTTCACGTGCCAGAATTAAAAACTCTTTGAGCTCTTTACGAAAAAAAGGCGCCCGTGGAGGATAATCAAAGGCTAAGGTTGATAGCGCATCAATAACACGGTGCTTTCCGGTATTGCCACCATACATGGTTTCCACACCAATAATAGCTACAATATACTCTGCTGGAACGCCATATTCTTGTTCTGCACGCATTAGCGCTGCTTCATTTTTACTCCAAAACGCTAAGCCTTGGTCAAGGCGCTGTTGTGTAATAAAAATAGGTCGATATTCTTTCCAAGGCTTAACACGCTCTGCAGGGCGAGAAATGGCATCCAAAATATATTGTTGGCGCTGGGCATTTGCAAAAACGGTGTGCAATGTCTCTGGAATAAAGCCATGCTCTGCTTCCATTTCTTGAATAAACGCAGCAGCAGCGGCAGATTGCTCGTAATTTTGGGCAATAACAGGGAAGGCTAAACAGCTAGAAAGGATAACAGAGAAAACAAGCTTTTTGAAAAACATTAAGCAACCCGCATGACAGTAAATTCTTAACGTACAACATAGCAAAAATTACTCGTAAAATCACTTAAACTACTGATTTTATATAGTTACTCTTGGTTAAATCACATTTCATCATCTTTTCATAAAGTTTCTGCTCATGCAGAGGATGCCAAATTTAGGCAAATGATGAGCAACTTACATTATATTGATGAGTATTATGCAAAAACATTAGCCCCATTCTAAAGGATAATAACGCTAAAACGCACCTAAAAAGGTGCGCTTTGTTAAGGTAGCTAGTCGTTTTTAATCGAAATTTTGCAGTTAGATAAATCAGTGATGGTGGCTAACGCTTCTACACGCACACCGCGCTCTTCTAGCACTTTACGTCCATCTTGAAAGCCTTTTTCAATAATAAAGCCCATGCCCACGAGGTTAGCGCCCGCTTGCTCAACCAAGTCAAGAATACCTAGAGCAGCGTTACCATAAGCTAAGAAGTCATCAACAAATAAGACATTATCATCAGGGGTTAGGAAGTCTTTACTGATCACTACATCATAGGTGCGGTTTTTGGTAAACGAATGTACTTGAGTATGCAGGATATTTTGCATGGTACTCGGTGTCTTTTTCTTGGCGAAAACAACAGGTAAATTCAGCAAATAGCCCGTCATAATCGCTGGGGCAATACCGCTAGCCTCAATTGTCATGATTTTATTAACATTGGAGCCTGCAAAGCGACGCACAAACTCAACGCCAATACCCTTCATTAAGGTTGGATCCATTTGATGGTTAATGAAGCTATCAACCTTTAAAATACCGCCTTCATAACAGCGCCCATCCTGTAGAATGCGTTCTTTTAATAATTTCATGTAAAGCTAATCCAGTATTTGCAAAAAGTAATTATACCCATAAGGCTAATAACTTGCGATTTGCAGCATGACTTTTTTGCAAAATAATCTATTTTTCTCTGCATTAAGTCGGCACAATCCATTTTCGGTGTGTATGAATTGACATCAAAATACCAAATCCAGCTAACAAGGTGACAATTGAAGTACCACCATAGCTAATAAAGGGTAAAGGTACACCTACAATAGGTAAAATTCCGCTGACCATGCCTATATTTACAAAAACATAAACAAAGAAAGTAAGGGTTAGTGAACCTGCTAAAAGCTTTCCAAAAACACTTTGCGCCTGTGCAGCTATTACTAAGCCACGCATAATGAGTAAGGTGTAAAGTATTAATAATAGCCCCACACCCACCATTCCAAACTCTTCTGCTAATACTGCAACAATAAAATCAGTATGGCTTTCTGGTAAAAAGTCTAAATGGGATTGAGTGCCTAATAGATAACCCTTGCCAAAGATACCACCTGAGCCAATGGCTATTTGTGACTGGTTAATATTCCAACCGGCACCTAAAGGGTCAAGACTAGGGTCAAATAAGGTAAGTACACGACGCTTTTGGTAGTCATGCATATAGAAATACCATAAGCCTACAGCGGCTGGGATAGCAGCTGCAACCGCACCTGCAATCCATCCCCAACGCAAACCACCTAGAAACAATGCAAAAACCCCAGAGGCTAAAACTAGCAACGCTGTTCCTAAGTCTGGCTGACGTGCAATCAAAACAAAAGGTAATAGCAGCGCCACAGCACTAATAGATAAATGCTTTAGTGTTGGCGGCAAACTATATTTGGCGATATACCATGCAATGGTACAAGGCATGGCGATTTTCATAAATTCAGCCGGCTGGAAGCGAATAACCCCTGGAATATTAATCCAACGTGTAGCCCCCATGGCATTATGCCCTACAACATCTACCACAATGAGTAGAATCAGACCTAGAAAGTAACCAAGCCATGTCCAGCGGGCAATAAATCGAGGTTCAATTTGTGCGATAAAAATCATCACTAATAGGCCAACACCAAAGGAGCTGGCCTGTTTAGTCACCATATCTATGCTTTTACTACTGGCAGAATAAAGTACTACCAAGCCAATACCAGCAATCATTAATAAAAATAACAGCAACCAACCATCAATATGCAAACGATGCAAGAGACTGGCACGTCGTTGGACTAAATCACCTTTTGGTAAGCTGGAGTCAAAATTCATTGATGAACGCCCTTTTCAGTACCATCACGATACTCCTCTTTGACCACCCCATTTTCATCCAGCAACCAAGCATCTAAAACGGCTTTAGCCACAGGTGATGCCACCCTTGCCCCTGCCTCACCATTTTCTACCATAACAGCCACTGCAATTTCAGGCTTTTTGGCTGGCGCATAGGCCACAAAAAGGGCATGGTCGCGTAAACGCTCATTTAATTTATCTCGATTATAACGCTCACCTTGTGGGATAGACTTAACCTGGGCCGTACCACTTTTACCAGCCATGCGATACATAGCTGAATTGCCTGTGCCACGAGCAGTACCTCGGGCACCATGCATGACGTCTTCCATACCTTCGCGAGCTATCTCCCAAAATTTAGGATTAGAAACCTCAATGTCCGGCATAGGATCAGGGTCAATAGGCTTCTCACCACCAATAGTTTTTGCTAAGTGCGGGCGAATCCACTTACCATTAGTTGCCATGAGCACAGTCGCTTGTGCCATTTGAATAGGCGTGGTTTGCATATAGCCTTGACCAATACCTAACATTACCGTTTCACCAGGAAACCATACTTGCTTAAAGCGGCGCTGTTTCCATTCAGGCGAAGGCATTAAGCCGGCCGTTTCTCCGTCCACATCTAAACCAACTCGCTGGCCAAAACCAAACTGTGACATATGCTTATGCAACAGTTTAACGCCCATTTCATTGGCCATTTCATAGAAAAAAGTGTCATTTGAGCGCGCCAGCGACAGTCTAATATCTACCCAGCCATCGCCATAACGATTCCAATTTCGAAATTTATGCGTGCTATTTTTTAGCTGAAAATAACCTGGATCAAATACTTTGGTATTTAAATTAATTTTTCCCGATTCTAGACCTGAGACAATTCCCATTGGCTTAATTACAGAGCCTGGTGGATATAAGCCACGGGCAAAACGGTTAAATAACGGCGCGTCAATAGAATCACGTAAGTCAGCATACGCTTTAAAACCAATGCCTAATACAAACTGGTTAGGATCAAAACTAGGCTGACTGACCATCGCCAGTATTTCACCTGTATTGACTTGGATAGCAACGATAGCGCCTCTTCGGCCGCCTAATGCCTGTTCAGCAGCAGCTTGCAACTTGGTATCTAAGGTTAGGTAAATATCTTTACCAGCAATAGGCTCAGTACGGCTAAGTACACGTAGTACACGACCGCGTGCATTAGTTTCGACCTCTTCAACACCTACTTGGCCTAGAAGCTGTTCTTCATAAAAGCGTTCAATACCTGTCTTGCCAATAAAGTTAGTACCACCATATAACACTGGGTCTAGCTTTTTCAGTTCTTCACTATTAATACGCCCTACATAACCAACGGTATGAGTGAAATGTTCGCCTTGTGGGTAATGACGTACAAACTGCACATCTTCTTCAATTCCAGGCAATAAATGTTGGTTAATCGCAAAGAGCGCTCGCTGCTCTTCAGTCAAGCCGCTCATAATTAATGCTGGTTCAAAAGGACGCCGGCTTTGTAATGCACGCCTCTCAAAGGTTTCTCGCTCTTCTGGGCTAAGCTGTAAAACCTCAACCAACTTATCAAGCACTTCACGCCAGTTTTTATTTTTACCTACTCGTTCAAGGGTGAACATTAAACTAAAACTAACGCGATTTTCAGCTAAGAGTACGCCATTACGGTCATAAATTAAGCCACGAGGAGGGGGTAATGCCCGCGTATGAATGCGGTTATTTTCAGCACGCGTGGTATAAACATCAAAGTTAACCACTTGCAAAATATAGAGCTGAACCAATAAACCTATAAACGCTAACAGCACCAGCCCTGCACTGACCAAAACACGGCTGCGCGCTATTCTTGCATCACGCTGATAACTATTTAGGTGAATAGGATCGCTCATATCAATCAACTACTTATGATAAGGGTGCCCAGACAATACCGTCCATGCGCGATAAATTTGCTCGCCAAGCAGTACTCTTACTAATGGGTGCGGTAGTGTTAGGGGCGAAAGCGACCAACGTTGCTCACTTCTAGCGCATACCTCAGGCGCAAGCCCTTCAGGCCCACCCACCATTAGGTTTATATTACGTGCATCTAAGCGCCAGCGCTCTAGTTCTTGCGCAAGTTGTTCAGTACTCCACGGTTTTCCAGTTACTTCTAAGGTAACTATCTTTTCACCTGGTTGAACTTTAGCCAACATAGCTTCACCTTCCTGGCGAATCAGTCGTTGAATATCAGCGTTTTTACCACGGGTCGTAAGCGGAATTTCTACCAGCTCTAGCGGTAAATCAGATGGCAAGCGTTTTACATACTCTTGCCACCCCATTTCCACCCAACGCGGCATTTTACTACCTACCGCAATTAGGCGTATACGCATTACTCTTGCCCTTCTTCGTGGTTCGCGCGGCTTTGTTCTGCTCCCTGCCATAAACGCTCAAGATCATAAAACTCGCGTGTTGCTGGTTGCATCACATGCACTACTACGGCGTTAAGGTCAATTAAAGCCCACTCACCTGAGTCCATACCTTCATTACCTAGTGGTTTAACACCTTGTTCTTTTACTTTCTCAATCACATTTTGCGCCATAGCTTTAACTTGGCGGTTAGATGCTCCCGAGGCAACTACCATATAATCAGTAATGCTGGTTTTACCGCGTACATCAATAGTAACAATATCCTTACCTTTCAATTCTTCTAAGGCATCAATTACTACTTTTACTAAATTTTCACTCTGCATAAATCTGTATTTACCTATGACTAGGACTGATAGAGTCCTTGTGTTTGAATATAGTTCAAAACCGTATCTGGCACTAAAAAACGCACCGATAGATTTTGGGCTAAACGCTGGCGTATTTGGGTTGCCGATACCGCCAGCGGTGTTTGCCAAACAAAACTAATCTGCCCTGCTGGACCTTGCAAAGCTTGCGGGCTCGCCACCGCACGAGCTGCAATCAAATCACGTAATGTTTGTGGTGCTTCAACATCAAAATCTGGTCGTTGAAGTACCAAAAGATGGCAATGCTGGAGTATTTCTTGCCAGCGATGCCATGTAGGTAGTCCACAAAACGCGTCCCAACCTAAGATCAAGAGCAGCTGATCATCTGTGCTCAATTGCTGGCGCAATACCAGCAAAGTGTCAATTGTCCATGACGGGGTATCACGTTGTAACTCTAGATCATCAACCGATAGGCCTTGTACATCTTGTACGGCTAATTGCACCATAGTTAAACGCTGCAGTGCATTCGCTGCGGGTTTGGCTCTGTGTGGTGGCAATGCATTAGGCATGAGGCGTAGCTCATCTAAGTGGTAGCTCTCCATCACTTCTAAGGCACTACGCAAATGCCCTATATGAATAGGGTTAAAAGTGCCTCCAAAAATGCCAATGCGTTTAGCCACGAATGTGTCCATCACCAAAAACTATATATTTTTCACTTGTTAGCCCTAACAAGCCAACAGGGCCGCGAGCATGCAGTTTATCGGTTGAAATACCAATTTCAGCGCCTAAACCATACTCAAAACCATCAGCAAAACGTGTTGAAGCGTTCACAATAACGGAGCTTGAATCAACTGCAGTTAGGAATTGGCGCGCATCTGTATAGTTTTCCGTGATAATGCCATCCGTATGGTGTGAACCATACTGATTAATATGCTCAATCGCCTGTTCCATGCTATCAAGAATCTTAATCGCTAAGACTGGTGCATTATACTCAGCGTACCAGTCTTCTTCACTCGCTAGTTTTACAAAATTTCCTAAAGCGGCTTGTGTACGCATACAACCACGTAATTCTACGTTTTTAGCTTGCAGTATCTTAGCTAAAGGTTTGAGCACATCCTCAATACGATTGCTATGTACTAATAAGGTTTCCATCGCATTACAGGGTGAGTAACGCTGAGTTTTCGCATTATCAGCCACACGAATTGCCATTTGCGCATTAGCGGCTTGATCAATATACAGATGGCAAACACCATCTAGATGTTTAATCACTGGTACTTTTGCATCACGACTAATGCGTTCAATTAATCCCTTACCACCACGTGGCACAATCACATCAACAAACTCAGGCATGCTAATTAATGCGCCAACCGCTTCTCTATCTGTAGTATTAACTACTTGCACGCTAGTATTCGGCAAGCCTGCAGCTTCCAATCCTGCGACTATGCACTTAGCTAAGGCTTGGTTAGAGTGGATCGCCTCTGAGCCGCCACGCAAGATTGTTGCATTGCCTGACTTTAAACATAAACTAGCAGCTTCTATGGTGACATTGGGGCGTGACTCATAAATAATCCCAACAACCCCTAACGGCACACGCATTTTACCTACTTGAATACCACTGGGCACATAGTGCATGTCACGAATTTCGCCAACAGGATCTGCCAGATTAGCGACTTGCCGCAAGCCTGTAATCATCTCGTCAATACGCTCAGGTGTAAGTGCTAAGCGATCTAACATAGCTTCTGTTAAGCCATTATCGCGCCCTGCTGTTAAATCTAGTTGATTCGCAGCCAGTAGCTCAACACGCGAGGCGTCAAGCGCATTGGCCATAGCTAGTAAGGCTTGATTCTTCTGTGCCGTGCTCGCGCGCGCTAATACTCTGGAAGCTTGGCGCGCGGCCTGGCCGAGACGCTGCATATATTCAAGTACGGACTCGGTCATTATTCATAAACCAATTATTCTATTAAACTGTGGATTATAGCTGCACCTTTATATAAAGCGCACAAGAACTCATTAATTTATCTTTTATTTACTGATAATGCACTGTTTAAAGTGCTACTTATTTGATTATGACACTTACGACCTCACTTCCATGGCAGACAGCCACCCCCTTAGCTACTGATTTTTTTAATCAAGATGCGTTAACACTGGCTAAAGCCTTGCTCGGCAAAGTGATTCGTCATCGTTTTAATGGGCATTGGCTGAGTGTGCGCATTATTGAAACTGAAGCCTATTTACTTTCCGACAAAGGTAGCCATGCATCACTAGGCTATACTGAAAAGCGCAAAGCTTTATTTATGGATGGCGGCATTATTTACATGTATTACGCGCGTGGAGGCGACTCGTTAAATTTTAGTGCTAAAGGCGCAGGCAATGCAGTGCTGATCAAATCCGCCTTTCCTTATTTTGATGCAATCTCGCCTGAATCTAGCCTGTCTATCTTGCAAGAAAACAATCCAAATAGAGATGGTAGTCAACGTAGTATTGGACGTTTATGCGCAGGTCAAACATTATTATGTCGCAGTCTTGGCTTAAAAGTGCCTGACTGGGACGCTCAACCCTTTGATACACAACGTTTATTTGTTGATGATTGCGCGCTCAAACCTGCAACCATTTTGCAAACCAAGCGTCTAGGTATTCCACAAGGGCGCGATGAAGACTTGCCTTATCGTTTCGTTGATAGCGATTTTGCACCTTATTGCACAAAAAACCCGCTGCGCCGCGGGCAAATTGAAAACCAAGACTACCGAGTATTAGTGAATCTCTAATGGAATTTTTTAATCAGTTTTTAGTATTTCTTGAAGCCAATAGCAATTGGCTAGGCCTGAGTATCTTTCTTATTGCCTTGCTGGAGTGCTTAGCTCTTGTTGGTCTTATTATGCCAGGTGTAGTCATGATGTTTGCTGTAACTGCATTGGCTGGGAAAATTAACATGCCACTTTGGCAAGTGATTTTATGGGCATGGGCGGGTGGCTTGCTTGGTGATTTCTTATCTTATTTCTTAGGTTTTAAGTTAAAAAACAATGTGCAAAAACTACCGCTTTTACGCAGCCACCCTCAATGGTTAAATCAAGCCGAGGTTTATTTCAATCGTTTCGGGGTTATTGGTCTATTTATTGGCCGATTTATCGGTCCATTACGCCCACTATTACCTATGACGGCTGGCATGCTAAAAATGAATAGTCTAACCTTTAGCATGGTGAGCCTCTTAGCGGCACTGGGCTGGGCCATTGCTTATAGTGCACCGGCTTGGCTGGTAGGTGCCGCTATAGATACCACTGTTCCTGAGCATTTTTGGTGGGAATTTGCTTGGATAGCCAGTGGTATTCTTCTAGTGTTAGCCGTAGCTTTGGTTGGTACAACACGCCAGCGCACATGGACTCATTTTGCAGTTATGTGCAGCGCTGCACTATTATTGATCAGTATTCTTTTTGGCTGGCGTTATCTTAATAGCTTTGACTTGCATATTCAGCATCTAACACAGCTTGCTCGTTCTGTTGATCTTGATAGGTTGATGGTAATTATTACCCGTATTGCTGACGTTAAAACTCAATTGATTGTCATAGCTACACTCTGTGCTTTCTTACTATTTTATAAACATTATCGTGCACTGATTTTTTCCTTAGGCACCATTGGCATCGCAGTTACCACCAATACCATTTTAAAGTTTATTTTTCAGCGCCCACGTCCAGAGTTACTCCTTGAACCCTACTCTGGATACAGTCTACCTAGCGGACATACTTCTGCCAGTTTTGCATTTTTTCTAGTATTAGGCGTTTTAATTAGCCGCGGGCAAATTCCACGAGGACGCATACTATGCCTGATGCTTGCTGTAGTACCCGCCATTGCTGTAGGTATCTCTCGTATTTATTTAGGTGCGCACTGGCCAAGTGATGTGATAGCAGGCGCTATGGTGGGCAGTTTAAGCTGTGCGTTCATGTTACAACTAGCACAGCGTTATCCTTTTAATCCTATCCCTGCTCGCCAACTGGCAATTATGGGTGCTGTCTGCCTCTGTGTCTTTATCGCACTTATTAGCTGGAAGTTAGGCACAGCACTAGCTGTATACCATTATTAACTATCTAAAATATAAGTCCGCAAACCACTTTATAGGGTGCGGACTTATTGTGATGTTACATAGTTTCTCTAGAAGTTTTCAGGATTTTCTAAACGATCTACTTCTTTTTGTACGGCTTGATATTCTTCTTGCGCTTGAACATGAGCATCATTACGTGTTGTTTCGCTCTCGCCAGCCACCGTTTCTTTAACAATCTGCTCAGAAACCACTTCGGTGTTATATACCTGTACTGACTCGCCCAAGGGGGTATCAACAATATGGTATTTAACACCACTACGGTTAAACTTATGGCAGAAACGTTGGTAGTATCCTTTAAAGCCTTTAGTGTCTTCATTTTCATTATGGTAAAAGGCGTTAATAACTTGCGGCAACCCCAAACCACAGACCAAGCCTGAGAACAGCACACTAAAGAACACATAGCCTAATAAAATTTCACTGTACTCTTTCAAAACAGGCAGATTAGCTACAGCAAGAATCAGCGCCAACGAGATGGCACCACGTACCCCAGCCCAAGATAGAATAAATAAACTACCGTTGTAACTGTTACGATGCACACTGGTAAAACGAAATGACATATAGTTAGCTAAAAAGCGCGCTATAAACAAGACAATAAAGGCAACTGCACCGCCAATTAATAATTTGCTGGTTAAATTGATAACGAAAAGCTCTAAACCAATCAGCGTAAATAAGAAAGAGTTAATAATTCCTTCAATGGTATGCCAAAAATGGTTCACATCATCAATTTCTTTTTTCTCAAGAATTTCTTGCCAGCGATTACCTACAATTAAGCCTGCAACCACACAAGCAATAGGCGCAGAAGCATGCACATAGAGTGATAGCAAATAAGAGCCAGCAGCCACTAAAGCTGTGGTTAAAATTAAGGACTCAGGCTCATGCTTGCCTTTCATCATTTTTAAACCAACAATGCCAAACCCAAAACCAATGAGACCTGCAATCAAGATTTCGGACAGTAAATCACCAAAAACAGCACCAATGGATAGACTTTGTCCACCTATCAGCCCTAATACTGTCATAAAGACGGCAATACACATGGCATCGTTAAATAAAGATTCACCTTCTAATTTAACCATCAAATGGTGAGGTGCTTTAATTGAACTTAGTACGCCTTTAATACCTATGGGGTCTGTTGCGCCCAAAGCAGCACCTAGCAATAATAGCACTAAGAAAGGCACTTCTGTTTGCATTACAAATTTTTGGAAAACCCACATAATGCCGGTGAAGATAAAGGCACAAATCACCAATGAAATAGTGGCTAGAATACCAATCGGCTTCCAATAGGCTTTAAGGTCTGAGACTTTAAATTTTAAGGCAGATGCCATCAAGATAAAGCAAATAGCGCCATTGATCAGAAAGTCATAAAAGTTAATGCTTTGAACAGCTTCTTTAATACCATTTAAGTTAATTTGAATAATGCTGTTATTGTGTAAGAGGTTATTTGCCAAAAACTGTAATGCCAATACCGCAACAGCAGAAACAATAGGAACGCCAATCGCACCTGGCAGCCCTAAGACGCGTTTATTAAATAACGTAGTTGCAATAGCCAATGAAAATACGACTACCATAACCTCCAATAAAGCTGTACTTCCCATAAAAAGTCCTTAGTTTTGGGTATAAAACACAACATAAAACAGCACTTTATGCTCTGCATTGTTGCAAAGATAGTAAGAATAAAACCAGAATCCGACCGTTTTTTCTGCGCAAGACAAAAGGCCAAGCAAGATCAGAAGAAAGGGAAAAACATCTAAGAAAGATGCTAATTACAGCCGATTAGGTTCTATTTCTAATGATACCTGAAATTTATCCCTAATAGTCTGCTGAATTTTTTGCGCCAGTTGCAAAATATCTTTGCCACTGGCATTTCCATAATTAACCAGTACTAACGCCTGCTTAGCATGTACTCCTGCATCACCTTGCCGATACCCTTTCCAGCCCGCTTTTTCAATTAACCAACCAGCAGCTAACTTGGCTTGCTCATTGCTTAGATTGTAAGAAATCAAGTCTGGGTAAGCCTGCTTTAAACGCTGTACTTGAGCTGTAGACACTAGTGGGTTTTTAAAAAAACTGCCGGTATTTGCCAGCTCAGCGGGATTAGGCAGCTTGCTTTGACGAATAGTACAAACAACAGCCGCTACTTGTTGTGGGGTTGGCTCGGCTATGCCTTCCTCGGCTAGCTGCTGACGAATAGGGCCATATTCTAAGTGCAGCTTTGCCTGTTTATTTAGCCTAAAACGCACACTTAAAATTAGATAACGTCCTAAATGTTGCTTAAAATAGCTTTCACGGTAAGAAAATTGGCATTTCGCATTGCTAAAATCTAAAACTTCACCAGTTTGTGTGTCCAGTGCTGTAAGACTATCTAGGTAGTCTTTTACTTCTACACCATAAGCTCCAATATTCTGTACAGGCGCAGCACCTACAGTACCAGGGATAAGGCTAAGATTTTCTAATCCAGACCACCCTTGGGCAAGGCTCCACTGTACAAATGCATGCCAATTTTCGCCTGCTTGGACTTCTAATGTTACGTGCTGCTGATCTTCGCTAAGTACCTGAATACCTTTAGTTGCAATATGCAAAACCAGATAAGGTATATCTTGGGTTAGCACCAGATTACTGCCACCACCTAATAAAAAAAACGGGATACCCTGCGCTTGAGCAAAGGCTAAGGCTTGTTGTATTTGGATCAAACTTTGTGCGCTAACAAAATATTTAGCTTTTACATCAATAGCTAAGGTGTTATAGGGCTTTAAGCTGACATCGTACTGCAATGCGTCCATTACAAACTCTCACGAACTTCGTCTAATAAATGACTACCCGCTTGTTCCAATAAGTTAAGCACTAACTCAAAGCCTTCCTCACCACCATAGTAAGGATCTGGCACCTCGCTATAAGCCAAGCTATAGCGCTGCAAGTATAGCGACAACTGCGCTTTAGCCTCTTTAGGCGCTATTGCTTTGAGATCATCTAAGTTGGATTTATCCATTGCCAAGATCAGATCAAAATGCAAAAAGTCTTCGGGTTGAACCTGTCTCGCTTTTAGATTAGAAATATCATAACCACGCTTAAGTGCTGCTTGTTGTGAGCGTTTGTCTGGAGGATTGCCGATATGCCAGGCAGCTGTTCCTGCTGAATCAACTGTGACCTGACTACTTAAGCCAGCACTTTTAAGCTGTTGACGGAAAAGCCCCTCAGCACTGGGAGAGCGGCAAATATTACCCAAGCATACAAACAGCACTTTCACCTTACTTCTCCAAAATAGCTTTAACTCGGATTAAGTCTTCTTCCGTATCCACACCTGCTGGCGGTGCTTCCACTGCATCTGCCACATGAATACGCACGCCATGCCACATGGCGCGGAGTTGCTCTAAGCGTTCCGTATTTTCTAACCAACACGAACCCCAGCGTACAAAATCTGCTAAGAATCCAGCGCGGTAAGCATAAATGCCAATATGGCGGCGATAAGGTACATCAGCTGGTAATTGTTCTGGCTGATTTGCAAAACTATCACGTGCCCAAGGAAAAGGAGCGCGGGAAAAACTAAGCGCTAAACCATTTTTATCGCTACAGACTTTAACGACATTTGGATTAAACAAGCTCTGTGCATCTAAAATAGGCTCAGCTAAGGTAGCAATAGCAGCTTCAGTAGTTTTAGCCAAGTTTTCTGCCACTTGATTGATCACACTCGGCGGAATTAAAGGCTCATCGCCTTGCACATTAACTACAATAGCGTCATCTGGCAGATTTAATTGCTGTGCGACTTCAGCTAAACGATCTGTGCCTGACTCATGGTCTGCACGTGTCATTACCACCAGAGCCCCAAAACGCTCACAAGCTTGGGCGATGCGCTCATCATCCGTGGCAATAACAACCTGTTCTGCGGCGCTCTTCATCGCTTGCTGCCATACATGCTGCAGCATAGGCTTGCCGGCTATTTCTTTTAGCGGCTTGCCCGGAAAACGGCTTGAAGCATAACGGGCGGGGATGACTACAATAAAAGGCTGGCTCATTTATTTCTCTAAACGCTCATCATTAGTGAGTGAACGGGCTTGTGATTCAAGCATAACTGGAATGTCGTCACGAATAGGAAAAGCTAAGGCATCTGCCTTACAAATAAGTTCGCTTTTATCTTCTGATAAATGCACTGGGCTTTTGCATAAAGGGCAAGCCAGCATATCGATTAATTTGCTATCCATTACAGTACTCCTAATGTGAAGCCTTGATTAATTGTGTCAAACGTTCATCCCACCACGCAATAAAAGCTGAGGTTGGTTTTGCATCCACCGCTAAATACCACCAATTAGACTGTGCAAATGAGCGGCATTTTACGGCATCTTTTTCTGTCATTAACACTGTATCTTTACCGACAAAGGAAAAGTCGGCTTGAGTAAAGCTAACATGATCGGCAAAAGCATGTGTCTGTGCAGTGATGTTAAGCTGTTCTATGGTATTAAAAAAACGCTGAGGATTACCAATACCAGCCACTGCATGAACGTTACCCTGCACTTTAAAAGCTTCTACAGTACAGCGTTCATTAGTTATTAGGTTAATCCAACTACTAGGCTGTAACTGAAAAGCAAAACCTTGCTCGCTATCTTCTAAGGCACCATTAAAAAGTACAGCATCTACTGTCGCTAGGCGTTCTAAAGGCTCACGCAAAGGCCCAGCTGGCAAGCAATGCGCATTCCCAAAACCACGTGCGGCATCGACTAAAACAATTTCAACATCACGTTCTAGTGCATAATGCTGCATGCCATCATCAGATAAAATAATATCAAATGATTCTTCTGCTAATAGCGCCTGCACTGCTTCATTACGTTTTGGCGAAGTCACTAAAGCAACGCCTGTGCGCTGTACCAGCAATAAAGGCTCATCACCTGCTACTTGTGGCGTGTCTGTTGCACGTACACGCCAAGGAAACTGAGGTGGTTTAGCACCATAGCCACGACTCACCACTCCGACCTTTAAGCCGCGCGCTCGACAATGCGCTATTAACCATAAAATCATGGGCGTTTTACCTGTTCCTCCAACTGTAATATTACCTACTACAACCACAGGCACAGGAGCACGATAGCTTGTCATCAAGCCTTGCTGATAACGTGCAAACTTATTTTTTACAATGCACTTAAACAAATACTCCAGCGGCCGCAAGAAAAGCGGAGCTGGAGTATTTTTTTGATACCATCGTTGTTGCAATTTATGAGCTAGACTCACTAATTTTCTTCTGCCTCAACTGTACTTATACGCAAACGAGAAAAACCTAATTTAGAGGCGGCATCCATCGCTGTTACTACAGCCTGATGTGGTGCCTTACCATCTGCGCTAATAGTCACTGGATAATCTTGGTTTCCACCAGAGGCTTCTACTAGTTTATCCATCAAGTGTTTTAAATCATTTACTGCTAATGGTTGATTATTCACGGAATAACTGCCATCAACGCCAATCAATACTTCCAGTGTTTGTGGCTCTGCTGCTTGTTGTGCTTCACCGCTCACTGCCTCAGGTAAATCAACCTTTAAGCGAGTTTCACGTGTAAATGTCGTAGTAACAACGAAGAACAATAGCAGAATAAACACCACGTCAATCAATGGAGCTAAGTTTATATCAACCTGCTCTCTGGGTTTTCGTGGGAATTTCACTATTTGTCCTCTATTTCGACATCACGATCGCCTTGCATTACGTCAACTAGCTTGATGGCTTCTTGCTCCATATGAACAACCAGCTCATCTACACGACGCACCAAATAGCGATGAAAAAATACCGCTGGAATAGCAACAAACAAGCCAGCTGCCGTGGTTATTAATGCTTTACCAATACCACTGGCTAACTGACCACCATTAGCCATACCAGAGCTAGTGTAAGCACTAAATATCTCAATCATACCTAAGACCGTACCCAACAACCCTAATAGAGGTGCAATAGAAGCAATAGTACCCAGCGCCGTTAAAAAACGCTCAAGCTCACTCACCACTTTAGCGCCAGACTCTTGAATAGCTTCTTTCATTTGCTCTCGACCGTAACGGGCGTTAGCTAATCCGGCTGCTAAAATTTGGCCTAGAGGTGAATTAGCGCGAATTTCTTTCAGTTTTTTACTATCCAACTGTTTGCCCTGCACCCATTTCCACACTTGACCTAACAAGTACGGTGGGCTAATTTTTGCAGCTCTTAATGTCCAAAGACGTTCAATAATGATTGCAGCGGCTACTACCGAGCACATAATGATGGGTAGCATTAACCAGCCACCTGCTTTTACCAGTTCCCACACAGTAAAAATACTCCAATCTGCAACTTACGCTTAGCAGCGTAAAATTAAAATAAGGGCTGCACCTTAAACGGATTAGCACATAAAGCAAATAGTTTAAGAATCAATTACTTAATTAAAAGGTAAAGTTTACTGATTCATGACAAAAGATCATATAGTGCCTAGTACAATAAATTGCCGACCTAAGTCACTTGTTTAAAAATTTATTGCGTTTTTCTACACAGCTACCCCAGCAGTTTGGTTTTAGGCTGCCTAGTTTTTCCTGTGATTAATCTGTAATACAGGCTAAACAATGCGACCGCCAAAGCAAAGGCCAGCAAACCAAGCACTGTGCTGCTGTAGCCGATATTAGCTAAACCAACAAAGCTGATAACCTGGCTTCCCATTAGTGCCCCTGCTCCTATCCCAATGTTAACAATGCCTGAGTAAATAGACATGGCTAAATCTGTCGCCTCAGGCGATAAATCTAATACTTTGATTTGCAACCCCAGGCCTACACAAGTAATAGCCACTCCCCAAAAGAAGGCGATACCAATAAAGCTCCATAACGAATCACTGAGAAAACCTAGAGAAAGCAAGCTAGCTGTCACCACCAATAATGCGCCTTGTAATAACTTAGCCGGATAAACAGTGTTATAGCGACTAAATACAAAGCTGCCAAAGATGCCAGCTACACCAAAGACTAGTAACAGCCAAGTGGTAGCTTGCTCTGACATACCTACTATTTGTTTGGCGAAAGGCTCAATATACGTATAAGTGGCAAAATGAGCAGTAAAAATCAGCGCTGTAAGCAGAAACAGGCCCAATAATGCCGGTTTAGTCAGCATCTGTGGTAAATTTTTTAAGCGACCTGAGTTAATACTAGGCAGGCTCGGCAAATAATAGGCAACCGCCACCATGGCTATAGCTGCTAATAAGCCTATGCTTAAAAAAGTTTGCTGCCAACCTAGCCACTGGCCTATTAGGCGCCCAAGGGGTAAGCCTAACACTGTAGCAATAGAGGTGCCTGTGGCTAATAGGCCTAAGGCTAAGCTTTTCTTGCCCTCTGGCGCCAAGCGAACAGCCAACGTAGCTGTGATAGTCCAAAATACTGCGTGGGCAAAAGCAATCATAATACGCCCGCCAAGCAGTACTTCAAAGCTAGGGGAGAAAGCAACAATAATGTGCCCTGTAATAAACAAAAAGAATACTGCGACTAATAGCCTGCGTCGTTCGACTGTTCCTGTAAGTAGCATCAGTGGGACAGATACCAATGCGACTACCCAAGCATACACAGTAACCATCAAACCTGTTGTTTCTTCAGTTAAAGAAAAGCTATGTCCAATATCGCTTAATAAAGCAATAGGAATAAACTCTGTTGTATTAAAAATAAACCCTGAAATTGCCAAGATAATCACGCGGGTCCAAGCGAGATTTTGTGTTTCTTGCGCGTTTTTTGTGCTCATGATCCATCCTAAGCGTTAATCATTCACTAATGAATTTCGCCAGAAAACATTAGCCTGCCGTGCATACTTAAGTTGTACTTGCCAACCTAGTTTAACAGTGATTGCCCCCTGTTGTGCAGTATCAAATATTGCAATATTTTTGTCCATTAAGCGTTTAATAACCAAGGGATGTGGATGCTGATACATATTAAAACGCCCTCGCGAAATCAATACAGTATGAGGCTTAATCTGTGCTAGTAACTCAGGATGAGTACTAGTATAGCTACCATGATGCCCAGCAATTAACCAATCAGCTTGCCAGCTAGGGTTAGCTTTTAAAAAGGCCATTTCACCTGGTCGTTCTAAGTCCCCCATCAACAACATACTGCTGCTATTCGTTTTAATATATAGAACACAGGACTTATCATTCGAGCTTACTGCCTTGTTCCAGCGCCACTGTGAGAACTCTACACCGTTCCAAACCCAGCTGCGAGTGACACAAGCCATAGAAGGTTTAATTAACGCTGGCTCGCCGCTAACTAATTGATCAACAGAAAACTTTTTCAGCACGCTAGGCAGTCCACCTGAGTGATCAAGGTGAGCATGTGAAATAATAATTTTATCTAAATGGCGCACTCCTTGTTTTTGTAAATACGGAACAACAACACTAGCGCCCATATCCATTTGCTTAAAGCGATTACCTGTGTCGTATAACAGGGTTTTATCTTTAGTTCGCACAACAATGGCCAACCCCTGACCAACATCGAGTACATTAATAAGGGCTTCTCCTTCAGCAACTTGACCTGTTGCCTGAAACAGACTGGGGAGCAAAAGAAAAACAGCCACTGCACGGCTAAAAACACCTCTTGGTATTAACCACAATAAGACGGCCAGCAGCAGAAACAACAAGCTGAGCGTCGATTGCGCAGGCAGTTGCCAAGCCGGTTGCCAGCTAGCAAACCACGCTAGTAAGCTAAATAATAATTCCATTGCTTGATGTGCCAACCCTAATAATAACTGTGCCAGCCAAGGAATTGGGAGAGAAACAGCACCTATTAAAGCTAAAGGCAAGACAATAAAACTAAGATAAGGGATAGCTATGATATTGGCTAAAGGCGCTATTGGGCTTACACCTAGCCCAAGTGCAATTAGCACTGGAAATAAACCAATAAAAGCTACCCATTGCGCTTGCCATAAAAACTGACGCGCTGTTGGCCTAGTTAAGCGCCCTGAAAAAACTAAAAGCAACACACCAACCACTGCAAAAGACAACCAAAAGCCATTGAGCAAAACAACCAATGGATTGATTAGGAGCACCAGAGCTAATGCCAAACAAAAAGGTAGCCACGCACTGAGGTAGCTATACCGCCAACGCCATAACAGCACGACCGTAAGCATTAATAAAGCACGCTGCACAGGTACAGTAAAACCTGCTAACCAGGCATAGGTCAAAGCTACTAGCCATGCACTTAAACACGCACAGGTTAACCATGAATAGCTCATTGGCCAAAAGCGCTGACGTCCTAACCACGCCACACAGGCATAAATCAAGCCTGCTATAATGCCTATATGTTGCCCTGATATAACAAACAGATGAACTGTGCCTGTATCATTGAGTAACTGCCAACGCTCCTGTGTGAGCTGGCTAGCATCACCTACAATAAGGGCAGCTAAACCTTTATCTTCAGGTAATTGTGCAAAAAGTCGTTGGCGCACTGCATCACGCCAGGCATAAACACCTTGGGCTTCCGTTTGTTTTTCAGCCGCCTTGACTGTTGCTGTCGCGCCAATCCCCTGTGCCAATGCCCAAGCTTCAAAGTCAAACAAGTGAGGATTAGTTAGCCCTTGGGTATCTTTCAACTGCAAAGCTAGACGCCAACGTTCACCCGCTCGAACTTCCTTAGCGTTGTACCAACTGACATTAATTAATTTAGGCAGCGAAGTACGCCTAGAATACGCTTCTGCAAGTTGAAAGCGAGCTATTATTTCATTATTGCTCTTGTCAATATTGGGCAGCCCTACAACCACTCCCTCAACCCAAAGCACGCGCCCTGCCCAGTGGCTATCTAATTTGTCATCCAATGCCCATTGCGCATTTATACAAGCCCAAGCAAAAGCTAGGAGAAAAGTACCTAACCAGTAAACTCGTCTAAATAATAAAAGTAACAGGCCTAGCACCAGGACAACCAATAGTAGCTTATTATTAGGTAGTTGAGACAAACCTAAAATGGCCAAATTACCTGCAATAATTGAAAGTAAGATTCGATACATGCAGCCCTCCCTTTATTTAGCAAAATAGAGGACTTAAAAGACTTTTCCAGTGCATAAAGATTAAGTATGCTTATTTTCTTTAAGGACAGCTTTATGCATTTATCTCATCTTGATCATTTGGTTCTAACCGTTAACGATATTGCTACGAGTGTGAATTTCTATCAGCGCGTACTAAATATGCAGAAAGTTAACTTTGGCCAAGACCGTATAGCACTGAGTTTTGGACAGCAAAAAATTAATTTGCACGAAAAGGGTAAAGAGTTTGAGCCAAAAGCCTATCGCCCTACAACAGGCTCTGCTGATTTATGCTTTATTAGCGCCACCCCAATGGAAAAAATAGTAGACCATTTACACAACTGTAATATCACTATTTTAGAGGGTCCTATAGTACGCACTGGAGCAACAGGCTCCATTCTATCTGTGTACATTCGTGATCCTGACCAAAACCTAATTGAGATTGCTAACTTACAATAGATTTTGCTTAAGGTTCGATTTACTTTTTTAATCTAGACTACTAGCCTTGTTTTAGTTTTTTACCTAAAGGACAAGTATGTCGCGTAAGTTTTTTAAACGCTTTATGCCAAGCCCCGAAAAAATCCAGTCTAACCGTTGGCTGCGTTTTTTAGGCGGTATCATTCATGATCCCAATCTATGGCATTTTAATCGTCACTCCATTTCTCGTGCAGTGGCTATTGGCCTATTCTGGGCAATGATTCCTATGCCACTACAAATGCTCGCAGCGGCTTTAAGCGCTTTTTTCTGGCGAGCAAATTTACCGCTTTCAATTGGCTTAGTTTGGTTAACAAACCCTGTCACCATTCCGCCTGTATTTTATGCCTGTTATAAGTTTGGTTCTTGGATTCTAGGCATTCCTCCCATGGAGGCACCTGAACACATTAGTTTAGAATGGATAATGGCGTTATTTAAGCACAGCTGGCTACCACTGTATTTAGGCTCTCTTATTCTTGCTCTAGTATTTAGTGTTTGTGGTTATTTTTTCACGCTCTGGTATTGGCGATGGTCTGTTGGCAGAACCTGGAAAGCACGCCAAAAAAGCCGGCGCTTAAAGCTATTAGCCTTGCTTAATCAGCAAGCCATTAAAGAGCAAAATTAAGTTAAAAAAATAGCTGCTTGGATAGGCAGCTATTTTTGTGGCATTTAATGTCAGTGTTAAAGATCACTCAACTCTATTTGTACTAGCTTGCCATTTTCCAGCTTCAAAGTACGATCCATCTGTTTAGCCAGCTCCTGATCATGAGTAACAACCAAGAAAGCGGTGCCTAATGAACGTGATAATTCAAGCATTAGTTGCTGAATACCTTGAGCTGTGCTCTTATCCAGATTACCTGTTGGCTCATCTAAGAGTACTAATTTAGGCTGTGTAACTAAAGCACGGGCAATAGCAACGCGCTGACGCTCGCCACCTGATAACTCAGAAGGTTTGTGCGCTACACGCTTTTCTAAGCCTACACTGGCTAGTATTTTACGGGCTGTTGCTTCTATTTCTGCGATTGGTTTTTTACCAATAAGCAACGGCATGCAGACATTTTCTAGTGCTGTAAACTCAGCTAGCAAATGGTGGAACTGATAAACAAAACCAAGGGTTTTGTTGCGCAGTAATCCACGTTGTTTTTCATTTAATGCACTAAAGTCTTGCCCTGCAATAGATACACTGCCTGTGCTGGCAAGATCTAAACCGCCTAGCATATTTAATAAGGTTGTTTTACCTGAGCCTGAACTACCCACAATGGCTACACGTTCGCCTGCTTTTAGTTGCAAGTCCACTTTATCAAGCACAGTTACTTTTTGTGGTCCTTGATCATAAAACTTGCTGAGTTCACGGCACTCTAAAACATAATCATTCATAACGTAGCGCCTCTGCAGGTTGCGTGCGCGATGCACGCCAAGCGGGATACAAGGTTGCCAAGAAGCTTAGAGACATGGCAGATGAACAAATAATCACAATATCTTCAAGCCGTAATTCAGAAGGCAAATAACTAATAAAGTAAACATCTGAACTTAGAAATTTCAGCCCTAAAGCGCTTTCAAACCACGCAATAAAGTCCGTTACATTGAGGGCTGCTAAAATACCTAAAACACCGCCTATAAAGGTACCAATAAAGCCAATAAGCGTACCTTGCACCATAAAAATCATCATGATTTGTTTAGGTGTAGCACCTAATGTGCGCAAAATAGCAATATCGGCTTTTTTATCTGTCACCACCATAATTAAGGTAGAAACAATATTAAAAGCTGCCACAGCAACAATAAGAATGAGCAGCAAACCAATCATGGTTTTTTCCATTTTAATGGCTTGGAAAAGATTGCCATGGGTACGCGTCCAATCACTGGCATACACGCCATAATTGTCTAACTTGCTGGCTAAGCGTTGAGATAACACTGGCGCCATAAAAAGGTCATCCATTTTCAAGCGAATGGATTGCACAGTTTGCGTATTCATACGCGATAAACGAGCAGCGTCTTCTAGATTAATAAGGGCCAATGAGCTATCTAACTCTGCACCAACACTAAATACGCCGGTCACAGTAAAGCGTTTTAAGCGAGGGAATACACCAGCTGGGGTCATGGCTGCTTCAGGTAAAACCAAAGTGAGTTTGTCACCCACACCAACACCAAAACGACGCGCAGCAAGCTGACCGATGATAATGCCAAACTCGCCTGACTTCAGTGCGTCTAAATCACCTTGAACCATATGCTCGCTAATAATGGATACATTTTTTTCGTACTGCGGATCAACGCCCGTTACCAAAATGGGTAATACTGCCCCATTATGAGTCAGCATACCTTGTAATTGTGTATAAGGCGCCGCGGCCGCTACGCCTGGGTAATCTTCTAATTCTTTAATGATTGTTTGCCAATCACTAATTGGCTCAACTGAGTTAATAGTAGCGTGAGGTACCATACCTAAAATACGTGTTCGTAACTCTCGATCAAAACCATTCATCACAGACAAGACCAGAATCATCACTAGCACCCCTAGCGCTAATCCAATCATTGAGGTTAATGAAATAAAAGAAATGAAATGATTACGTCGCTTGGCACCCGTATATCGCATACCAATAAAAAGGGGTAAAGGTCTAAACATATAGCATTAACTCTCAAACACCTTAAAAGTGCTCATTCAGACTACAGCTTTAGTTAGCAGTTCACATAGCTGAATGAAGGAAAAGCAGCATACTAGCTGATTCCCCCATAAAGCGCATTAAGATCAATATGCCAATGCCACAGTTTCGTTAAATTATTTTTATTTGGAGCTTAATTATGTTAATTCTACGCTGTTTATTCCTGACTTTATTGTTTCTAAGCACAGCTAGTATTGCACAAACCATTGTTATTCCTTTGTCTGAACAAGGCCAACAACAGATATCCGTGCCTAAACGTGGTATGCATCTAAATGCGGTGGTGCGCCACTTTGGTGAGCCTAAAAAACGCCATCCTGCTGTAGGCCAACCTGCTATTACACGCTGGGACTATGCTGACTTTTCAGTTTACTTTCAAGGCGAGCAGGTAGTACACAGCGTAAAAAATCATACGCCAACACAAACACCTTAAATTTGATTTATTTTTAAAGCCTATTGCTATTTTTATAAAGCAGGTTAAATCTAATAGAGGTTTTCCTTATTTTGAGTCTTATTATGCCCTTGATCTATGGTCATCGCGGCGCACGTGGTAAAGCGCCTGAAAATACGCTGGCAAGTTTTCAATACTGTTTAAACGCAGGCGTTAAGCGCTGCGAGCTAGATCTTCATTTGTCCAAAGACAATCAATTAATGGTTATTCATGACACCACATTAAAGCGCACCACAGGACGCAGTGGACGGGTAAATCATTACACAAAAGAGGAGCTTGTTCAGTTTGATGCACGCCGTAATACACCTAGCTGGAATAGCCCTTGCCCCATTCCTAGCCTTGAAGAACTTTTGCAAAAATGCCCTTTTGAGCATTGGCAGTTAGAAGTAAAAAGCGCATCAAAAAAGCGCGCAGAAAGCACGGTGAAAGCCTTAATTGAGTTAATTTCGCGCCATCAAATGCAGACAAAGGTGACCATCACCACAAGTTCACGCGCTATCTTAAAAGCACTCAATAAATTGGCGCCTACTTATAGTAAAGGCTTTGTTGCAGAATGGGCTTGGCTAGATCCTATCAAAGTAGCCAAAAGTTATAACTGTCAATTTTTAGTTTTAAACTGGACGCTATGTACCGAGGCGCGCTTGAGAAAAGCGCAAGAACAAGGATTACATGTTTCTGTATGGACAGTTAACGAGCCGAACTTAATGTTACGACTCGCTAACATGCAGGTGGACAGCCTGATTACAGACTTTCCCGATTTGGCCAAGACCACGCTCGAGAATTGCTAAAGCGCTCTTCTAGCGCTGCCCCAACCGACTCAGGCAACCGGCCGGAGCCGCTTAAAAAAGACGGTTTAAACCATCATAAGCGGCTACGCGGTAGGCCTCAGCCATGGTTGGGTAGTTAAAGGTAGTGTTAATAAAATAACGAATGGTATTTAACTCACCAGGTTGATTCATAATAGCTTGGCCAATATGAACAATCTCAGAGGCTTGATAACCAAAGCAATGTACACCCAATAGTGCTAAGGTTTCACGGTGGAATAGGATTTTCAACATGCCCACTGGCTCGTTGGAAATCTGCGCCCGTGCCATTCCTTTAAAGAACGCCTTGCCTACCTCATACGGAATTTTTGCTTGGGTTAGCTCACGCTCTGTCTTACCTAATGAGCTAATCTCAGGAATAGTGTAAATGCCTGTTGGAACATCATCTACAAAGTGCCATGAGTTATTATCTAGAATATTGCCTGCTGCAGAACGACCTTGATCATAAGCAGCACTGGCTAAACTTGGCCAACCAATGACATCACCAGCAGCATAAATATTAGGCACAGCCGTTTGATAATGCTCATTCACTTCAACTTGGCCGCGGCTGTTAGCGCTTAAGCCAACATTTTCAAGGCCTAGTTGGTCGGTATTACCTGTTCGACCATTGCACCACAATAAGGCATCCCCTCTTAATTTTTTGCCTGATTTCAAGTGCAGCACAACGCCATTCTCAGTACCTTCAATGCGCTCATATTCTTCGTTATGGCGAATCAAGACATTGCTATTTCGGAGGTGATAGCTTAAAGCATCGGAAATTTCATCATCTAGGAAGTTAAGTAGCTGATCACGCGTATCTACTAAGTCAACCAATACGCCTAAACCGCTAAAAATAGAGGCATACTCACAACCAATAACACCAGCTCCGTAGATAATCATGCGACGTGGTGTATGGCTTAAGTTTAAAATAGTATCGCTGTCATATACTCGAGGATGGCTAAAATCAACATCCGCAGGGCGGTATGGGCGTGAGCCTGTAGCGATAATAATTTGATTCGCTACAAGTTTTTCAACACGGCTAGGGCCAACAACATCAATACTGTGTTCATCAGAAAAACTGGCGGTACCAAAATACACATCAATACGGTTGCGCGCATAGTAGCTTGTACGTGAAGCTACTTGCTTACGTATTACATTTTCAGCACTTTTTAAGACATCTGGAAAAGAGAACCAGCGTGGCTCACCAATTTGACGAAACATAGAGCCTGTATTAAAGCGTAAAATTTGACGCACACTATGACGTAAAGCTTTTGATGGAATAGTTCCTAAATGAGTACTACTACCCCCTACTACGCCTCGACTTTCCACTACTGCTACTTTGCGCCCTGATTTTGCAGCATTCATAGCTGCACCTTCACCCGCAGGGCCTGAACCAATAATTACTACATCGTAGTTGTAAACTGCCATTTCGACTCCTTCACAACGGGTTGCAACGCCCTTATAGCATCACACATCATTATTCAATTAACGCTTACTTGCATCATAAGCTAAATCTTGTGTCGTTTTTGTTTCTTCACGATCACGGTTCACTTCTTCACAGATTTCACGTGAACCACCGCAAATAGAGCATTCTTTTTCAATGCCTAAGGCAGCAATACCACCACATGAACCTGCAATAGGCTTACGTCCTGCCATTACTCCTACAGCCATACCTGCTACAACAAGTAACATTACGGCAAATACGACAATAAATAAGGTAAAACTACTCATGGAGTTCTCCTTGCGCGAACATTGCATCGAACGCACGGGTTGTTTGTATAACAAACTCTTGCTGATCACGCACAATAAATAACGCTGCAATGGCGTGTTGCTCAGCAAATTTAAGCCCTTCTTCTTGGCCTAAGATTAATAATAGCGTAGCTTGTGCATCAGCTTGCATTGTAGCATTAGAAACTACTGTAGCGGTATTATGTGTAATAGGGCTTGCGCTACGGGGATCTATAATATGGGAATAACGCCTTCCTTGCAGCGTTTTGTAGTTTCGATAATCACCTGAGGTTGCAACAGCTAAGTTATTGAGCGGTAAGATTTTGGCAATTATCTGCTTTCCTTCTAAGTTTGGCTGCTCTAATGCAACCTGCCATGCTGAGCCATTCGGTTTATAGCCTTTAGCAAAGGTTTCCCCTGTTACTTCAATGAAATAACTACTAATACCTAACTCATCAAACCGCCTAGCAATACGATCAACTGTAAAACCCGCCGCTAAACTATTAAGGTCAATCTCAACAGCGGCATTCGCTTTACAAAGCTGGTTATTGCGCAAAGAAAGATGCGCCCAACCTGTGTTGTGTTTAGCTTTCGCAATATCAACTAAATTAGGCAGTTCTTGCGTGTTAGAGGAAGGTGCAAAACCCCAAGCGCGTAGCAAAGGCAACAAAGTGATATCGTAAGCACCGCCCGATTGCTGCCCTAAAATAAAGGCATAATTGAGCATGCTTGCCATTTCGTCTTTGATTGGCATGCACTGGTTAGAAGCTAAAGCATTGAAATGTTGAATATCTGAATCAGGTCGGTAAGTAGAGACTTGACGATCCACAGTATCCAAAACGTCTTGCACCGCTACTTTTAACTGCTCAGGGCTAGGTGCAGAAGAATGACGAACATACTTAATGTGATAAGTACTGCCTTGAGCGGGCCCTGTCAGCTCCTCAATAGAGCCGACTGATAAACAGCCAGCTACTATTGAAGTCACTACGGATAGTATCAATGCGGGCAAAACTGCTCGCATGCACTAGCCTCCGAAGTCGTCCAGCAGAATGTTATCGTGCTCAACGCCTAAGTTTTCTAGCATTTTAATCACAGCAGCATTCATCATTGGAGGTCCACACATATAGAACTCACAATCTTCAGGTGCCACATGATCTTTTAGGTAGTTTTCATAAAGCACGTTATGAATAAAACCTGTAGGCCCTGTCCAGTTATCTTCAGGTAACGGGTCAGAGAGTGCTAAATGCCAAGTAAAGTTTGGATTTTCTTCCGCTAGCTTATTAAACTCCTCAACGTAGAAAGCTTCTCGCAATGAGCGAGCACCATACCAGAAGCTAATTTTACGCGTGGAGTTCAAACGCTTGAGTTGGTCGAAAATATGCGAACGCATAGGTGCCATACCTGCACCACCACCTACAAACACCATTTCAGCTTCGGTATCTTTTGCGAAGAACTCACCAAATGGGCCATAGACAGTGATTTTGTCGCCCTCTTTCAAACTAAACACGAAAGAAGACATTTGACCAGCGGGCAAATCATCACGTCCTGGAGGCGGTGTTGCAATACGAATATTGAACTTCACAATGCCACGTTCTTCAGGATAGTTCGCCATAGAATAAGCACGAATAACAGGTTCAGTTACCTTAGAGCTGTAACGCCAGATATTGAACTTATCCCAATCGGCATGAAATTCTGGCTGAATATCGAAGTCTTTATAGTGCACTTCATGTGGCGGGCACTCTAACTGTACGTAACCACCTGCACGAAAGTTTACGTTTTCACCTTCAGGTAAACGTAAGGTTAGCTCCTTAATAAAGGTTGCTACGTTTGGGTTAGACTCAACGGTACATTCCCATTTTTTAACACCAAACACACTTTCTTCAACTTCAATTTCCATATCTTGCTTAACAGCAACCTGGCAAGATAAACGCCAGCCATCGCGGGCATCGCGCTTAGTAAAGTGTGATTCTTCAGTAGGTAGCATTTCACCACCACCACTTTCAACCACACACTTACACTGTGCGCAAGTACCACCGCCGCCACAAGCGGATGATAGAAATACGTTGTTGGAAGCTAAGGTTTGCAATAACTTGCCACCGGCTGGAACAGTCAGTTTGCGCTCACCATTAATAGTAATGGTAACATCGCCACTGCTAACTAGCTTCGCGCGCGCTACAAGGATCATCACTACTAACGCCAAAACGATAGCAGTAAACATTCCGATAGCGAGTAATAATTCTGATGTAAACACTCGCTCCTCCTTACAGTTGTACGCCTGAGAATGACATAAAGCCCAGTGACATAAGACCAATAGTGATAAAGGTAATGCCTAAGCCTTGTAAACCTTTTGGTACATCGCTGTATTTTAGTTTTTCACGAATAGCTGCCAGTAACGCAATCGCTAATGCCCAAGAGAAACCCGAGCCAAAACCATACACAACGCTTTCACCAAAGTTGTAGTCACGCTCCACCATGAACAAAGTACCCCCCATGATTGCGCAGTTTACGGTAATCAATGGAAGGAACACGCCCAGTGCGTTATATAGGGAAGGAACGTATTTATCTAAAAGCATTTCTAGAATCTGAACGATAGCGGCAATAACACCGATATAGCTCAAGAAACCTAAAAAGCTCAAATCAACATCAGGCAAACCAGCCCAAGCTAAAGCACCATCTTTTAGTAAATAGGTGTAAAGCAAGTTATTCGCCGGCACCGTAATCGCTTGTACAACAACTACCGCAATACCTAGACCAATTGCTGTTTCTACTTTCTTGGAAATAGCAATGAAAGTACACATGCCTAGGAAGAAGGCTAAGGCCATGTTTTCAACGAAAACAGCTTTAGCCAATAGGCTTAAATAATGTTCCATTAGTAAGCCTCCTTATCTTGCACTTGTGGTGCAATAACAAACTGAGCTTCTTCTTGTTGTTCTTTGCGCCACATACGTAAGCCCCAAATAATCAACCCAATTAAGAAGAAGGCTGAAGGTGGTAATAACAACATACCGTTTGGAATATACCAACCACCATCATTCACGGTTGGCAAAATGGTGTAACCCAGTAACTTGCCTGAACCTAATAGCTCACGAATGACGCCGAGCACAATCAACATAACGCTATAGCCTAAACCATTACCAATACCGTCAAAAAATGACAATACAGGTGGGTTTGACATCGCAAATGCTTCTGCACGACCCATTACAATACAGTTGGTAATAATCAGTCCAACGAATACAGAAAGCTGTTTAGACAGCGAATACGCATAAGCCTTCAAGCATTGGTCAACGACAATTACTAGGGATGCGATGATAACCATTTGCACAATCATACGAATTGAGCTTGGAATCTGTGAGCGCACCATAGAAATAAACATGCTAGAAAATGCAGTTACCAAGGTTAAGGCAATTGACATTACTAACGCAGTTTTTAAGTTAGAGGTAACCGCTAGTGCTGAACAGATACCAAGAATCTGTAAACCAATAGGGTTATTACTAAAAATAGGATCAAAAAGAACCTGTTTGATTGTTGGCTTAGACATGATTAAGCCTCCCCTGCGCGCAGATTTTTAATGAACTTGCCAAAGGCATTTTCACCTAACCAGAAATCAACAAGGTGGCCAACACCATTGCTCGTTAGGGTCGCACCTGCAAGACCATCTACTTGGGTTTGTGCTTTAGCTGGGTCAATACCGCCTTTCACTACTTTCAATGCCACAGCGTTGTTAGCGTCATAAACCGTTTTACCTACCCATTGTGCTTTCCATTTTGGATTATCAACTTCACCACCAAGACCTGGTGTTTCACCTTGTTGATAGAAACCAAAACCAGCCACTGTTTTTAGGTCGCCTTTAAGCGCCATAAAGCCATACATAGTTGACCATAAACCGTAGCCACGTACAGGAATCACAATAGTATCTAGCTGCTCGCCTGTTTTGACTAAGTACACAGTACTGTAGTTTTCACGACGCTTAATAGAGGCAATATCTTCTTGTGAAGTAAGTGCTTTTGACAATTGCGGATCTTTAGCTGCTACCAAAGCATCAAAACTTTGCACATCAAATTTATCATCAACAAACTTGCCAGCATCTAAATCAACAATGCGTGCTTCAATACGTTCAGCGAAGATTTTTTTCACCTCAGCACTACTTACTGAGGCATCGGCTAAACCTGCAATCATTAAGATGCTACGTTGTTTATCAACTAAGCGGTTTTCTGTTTGTACAGGACGCAGCGCAATAGCGGCACCAGCAACGAATACTGAGCACACCAAGCACATGACTAATGCCGTAATGATCGTGCGTGAAGTAGACTCTTTTTGACTAGACATTGCGTGCCAGCCTCCGTTTGATATTTGCTTGCGTTACAAAGTGATCAATCAAAGGTGCGCATAGGTTAGCAAAGAGAATCGCTAACATCATACCTTCTGGGAATGCAGGGTTAACCACGCGGATTAACACAACCATCACGCCAATTAATGCACCAAAGAACCACTTACCTGTATTAGTCATAGCTGCAGACACTGGGTCGGTAGCCATGAAAATCATACCAAACGCAAAACCGCCCATCACCAAATGCCAGTACCAAGGTACAGAGAACATTGGATTGGTTTCTGAGCCAATAAAATTAAACAGAGTGCTTAAGGCAATCATGCCTAGCATTACGCCGGCAACAATACGCCATGACGCAATTTTCATAATCATCAGCACTGCACCACCAATGAAGATAGCAATAGTACTTACTTCACCAATAGAGCCCTGCTTAATGCCAATAAAGGCGCTCAACCATGTTGTGCCTTGGTTCATCACTTCTGTAATACCACCTGCTGCAGCAATGCTTAGATTGGTAGCACCAGCAAAGCCATCCACAGCAGTCCAAACAGCATCACCAGAAATTTGCGCTGGATAAGCGAAGAATAAGAATGCACGACCCACTAAGGCAGGGTTTAAGAAGTTTTTACCTGTGCCACCAAATACTTCTTTACCAATCACTACACCAAAGCTAATGCCTAACGCAACTTGCCATAAAGGAATGCTTGGTGGAACGATAAGAGAGAAAAGTACCGAGGTAACGAAGAAACCTTCGTTGACTTCATGCTTGCGCACCATGGCAAACATCACTTCCCAGAAACCACCAACTACGAAGGTCACCATATAAATGGGAACGTAATAGGTAGCGCCTTGTACTAGGTTATGCCAGATATTACCTGCATCAAAACCTGCTAATAGTGCAGTTAATGCCATACGCCAGCCTGTTGCTGACTGCAATAGCTCTGGGTTAGCTTGGAAAACCAAGTTGGCCTGATAACCTACGTTCCACATACCAAAGAACATAGCAGGGAAAGTACATAACCATACAGTTGTCATCATACGTTTGAGGTCAATGCCGTCACGTACGTGCGCAGTAGTTTTAGTTACGCTACCTGGTTTGTATAGAAAAGTATCAATGGCTTCATAAAGCGCATACCACTTTTCTAACTTACCGCCCTTCTCGAAATGATGGGCGATTTTGTCTAAAAATGCACGAAGACCCATAGCTTAGCCCTCCAACTCAATGCGCGTTAAGTTATCCCGCAGAATCGGGCCGTACTCATACTTACCCGCACAAACAAATGTGCACAATGCTAAGTCTTCTTCATCTAACTCTAAGCAACCTAGCTTTTGTGCCATATCTGTATCTGCTACAGCTAAGGAGCGTAAGAGTTGCGTTGGAAGAATATCTAACGGCATAACACGCTCATAGTTGCCAAATGGCACCATGGCGCGAGGACTTCCGTTAGTGGTTGTCGTGAAGTCAAACTTCTTGCTGCCAAAAAGCTTAGAAATGTACACATTCATGACAGAGAATTTATTTACGCCCAAACGCAAATAGTGCAGCATTTCACGGTGCGTACCTTCTTCTAAGCAAGACACTTGCACATGGTAACGACCTAAGAAATCACAGGAGTTACGCGCTGTACGTCCGCCAAAAACTGAGCCAGAGATAACTCGATTTGTTTTATCGGCATTTAACTCATTGGCGGTCAGATCAGATAAATTGGCGCCCACACGAGTACGCAACAAACGAGGTTTATTAACGACAGGCCCTGCTAATGCAACAACGCGCTCAGTCCAGAGTTGGCCAGTAGTGAACAACTTACCAATGGCGATAACATCTTGATAGCCCACATGCCATACAGTTTTAGAGGCGCTGACAGGATCCAGAAAATGAATATGCGTACCTACCAAGCCAGCTGGGTGCGGGCCTGAGAAGGTTTCAGTTGTAAGATTAGCAATCTGCGTTGTAGGAAGTGTGCTTTCTGGCGCTTTACAAACAAACAACTTACCTAAGCGACTGAGTACAGTAAGACCATGTTCAAAGTCTTGAGCATACTCATTGATAATAACACTAGGATCAGCAGCAAGTGGATTACTATCCATGACGCTAATAAAAATCGAATGAGGTTTTGCATCTACTGCTGGCACTTTGCTGTAAGGACGCGTACGAATGGCCGTCCACAAGCCTGAGTTTTGTAAGTTTTGGCGAATTTTGTCTTCGCTTAAACTGGCTAACTCAGTTGCTGGATATTGAGCAAAGGTAATTTGATCATCACCTTCTAACTCAATCACCACCGATTGAAGCACACGTCTATCGCCACGGTTAACTGCCTTTACTACACCACTTGCAGGTGATGTATATATAACCCCAGGCGTTTTCTTATCAGAGAACAAAGTTTGACCTAGTTTTACTCGGTCGCCCTCTGTCACCTCCATCGTCGGCTTCATACCAATGTAGTCGAAGCCTATGACAGCAACAGAGCGAACTGGATTAGCGGTTTCAATCCGCTGCTCCGGTGCACCTGTTATGGGCAAATCTAGCCCACGTTTGATTTTAATCATAGGGTTGCCTAACCACGATTTGTAAGTCGTTAATTTATTGAAGCACGAAACCGCCATAAAAGGCGGTCCGTAATATGCCAAAGCATCACTTCAACGTGAATAATTTTAATCCCGTCAATTATAGAGACTAGTGACCACTTAGTGCTACCCAAATACTTGAATTACTACGTTTGGCTAATACTTTTTGCCTAAATTAATGACTTCATACCATAAAAAACGAGGGCGTTATGCCCTCGTCTTATAAAAAGGTAGTAGTTTAACTACATCACCTATTTTGGGAATGAAGGTGGGTTTACACCTGCCACATCCTCAGCAACACGAACAACCTGACAGCTATAGCCGTATTCGTTGTCATACCATACGTATAAAATTACGCGATTATCGTTGCAAATAGTTGCCTGTGCATCAACCACACCGGCATGGCGTGAGCCAACAAAGTCAGTTGAAACCACTTCTGGCGAGCACACATAGTCAATTTGTTTTTGCAAATTAGAGTGCATTGCTATTTGACGCAAGTACTCGTTAACTTCTTCACGCGTAGTGCTCTTTTCTAAGTTCAAACTTAGAATAGCCATAGATACGTTCGGTGTAGGCACACGAATAGCGTTACCTGTTAACTTGCCTTTTAAGCTTGGCAGCGCCTTAGCGGCTGCAGTAGCTGCACCTGTTTCAGTTAATACCATGTTGAGTGTGGCGGCACGACCACGACGACTGCCTTTATGGAAGTTATCAATCAGGTTTTGGTCATTGGTAAAGGAGTGCACTGTTTCAACGTGACCATTAACAATGCCAAACTTATCACCAATAGCTTTAAGCACTGGGACAATAGCGTTAGTGGTGCATGAGGCTGCTGAAATGATCTTGTCATCCGCACTGATAATGTCATGGTTAACACCATGTACAATATTTTTCAGATCACCTTTGCCAGGTGCAGTCAAAATCACACGACCAATGCCGGCGCATTGTAAATGTTGGCTTAAGCCAGCCTCATCACGCCATTTGCCTGTATTGTCAATTAACAATGCATCATGAATGCCATACTTAGTGTAATCAACCGTGGTCGGATCATTAGAGTAGATTACCTGAATCAGGTTACCATTCACGTCTAATGTGTTGTTTTCTTCGTCAGCAATAATGGTGCCATCAAAGGTGCCGTGCACAGAGTCACGACGCAATAAGCTAGCACGCTTAGCCAGGTCATCATCAGAACCTTTACGCACGACAATCGCACGCAAACGTAAACCTTCACCACCGCCGGTTTTACTAATAAGAATACGTGCCAATAAGCGTCCAATACGACCAAAACCATAAAGCACAACGTCTTTACCTGGTTTTTTCTCGCTTGATTTTTGCCCCACAACATCAGCCAACTGCGCTTTAACAAAGTCTTCTAAGCTTTGGCCATTACCTTCTTTTTTAAACTTAACCGCTAACTTACCGATATCAACAGAAGCTGGGCCTAGATTTAGCTCGGACATTGCCTTTAATACAGGGTAAGTATCCTGCACAGACAAACCACTGCCTTCACCTACACGGTGACGCGCAAAACGGTGAGCTTTTAAAATGGCAATAACTGAACGGTTAATTAAACCGCGACCATAAATAGAAGTAATCACATTGTTGTTGCGATACAGCTGGCCAACTAGAGGAATCATCGCCTCTGCTAAGGCTTCGCGCTCGATCCAATCGCCGAGGCACTGGTCAGTTTGTTGAGTCACAAGCAATACCTATTTTCTGTAGGGTAGTTAAAAAGTCACTACATTATCGACTGAGTTCAAAGAAGCATCAAGCAATAATGCAAATACTTGCAAGTATACATCATACTAGCGGGCAAAAGATCAGCTGGTTACAATCACCCTTTCATTTATCAACGCAAAGAATTTCTCGTGTCTGTATTAGTACTACCTAAAATACCCAACACCGCTGGCAAACAAGCGTGGGGCAGCCTATATGGTGCTGCGCGTGGTCTTGCTATTGCACAAGCAGCAAGCGCAAGCCAACGCTTAACATTACTCTTAACCGACACCAGCCAAAACGCTGAACGATTAAAGGAAGAGCTTACTTTCTTTGCTCCTGATCTACCTGTACTGCATTTTCCCGACTGGGAAACCTTACCTTATGATGTGTTTTCACCACATCAAGATATTATTTCCCAACGTATCTCAGCACTCTATCAACTGCCAAGCTTAACCCATGGTGTACTCATTGTTCCTATCAATACTGCCTTACACCGCCTAGCTCCGAAAAGCTTTATTCTAGGTTCTAGCTTGGTGCTTGATATAGGACAGAAAATCAATGTTGAGCAAATGCGCATTCAGTTGCAGTCCGCTGGTTATAACTGCGTAGAAACAGTTTATGAGCATGGTGAGTTTGCTATCCGCGGTGCGTTGATTGACCTGTTTCCTATGGGCAGTGATCTTCCCTATCGCATCGATCTATTTGACGATGAAATTGAAACACTGCGTACCTTTGACCCAGAAACACAACGCTCAATTGATAAAGTAGCCTCTATTCGTTTACTGCCTGCCCGCGAATTCCCTCTTACCAAAGAAGCTATTGCAGGTTTTAGGGCACGTTTTCGTGAGCATTTTGATGTTGATTTTCGTCGCTGCCCTATCTATCAAGACTTATCTACAGGCATTACACCGGCGGGCATCGAATCTTACTTACCGCTGTTCTTTGAAGAAACGGCGACGCTATTTGATTATCTACCTGATAACACACAGGTATTCGCCTTACCGGCTATTGAGCAATCAGCTGAGCAGTTTTGGTTAGATGCTAGAACACGCTATGAAGATCGTCGTTATGACAATGAACGCCCCATTGTAGCGCCTGCGGATATTTTTGTTCCTGTTGAAGAGTTTTTTGCCAAGCTGAAAAGCTGGCTGCGCATCACCTTAGTACAAGATGCGCTAGAAACTGGGGCAGGAAAAAACACCTTAGCGGCCTACTCTTTGCCTAGCTTGATGATTGAAGCGCGTGCTGCAGAGCCTATGTCAGCCGTACGCCAATTTATCGAACAGTTTTCTGGACGTATTTTATTCACAGCTGAAACCGCAGGGCGCCGTGAAGTTCTATTGGAGCTTTTAGCTCGAATTAAATTAAAACCCATTGAAGTTAGCGATTGGCAAAGCTTCTTAAATGAACCGTCGCGCATTGCAATTAGCCTAGCGCCACTCTCTGATGGCATGCAATTAGATAACATAGCGGTTATTCCGGAAAGCAGCCTGCTTGGACAGCGCATGACACAACGACGTAAACGCAACAGCAAAGCTAATGAGAATTATCATAACGACCAGGTCGTTCGCAATTTAACCGAGCTACACGAAGGCTCTCCTGTTGTGCACATTGACCACGGTGTAGGCCGTTATTTAGGATTAACTACGCTAGAGATTGAAGAGCAAAAAACAGAGTTTCTCTTATTAGAATATGCTGATCAGGCCAAGCTCTATGTTCCCGTATCCAACCTGCATTTAATTGCACGCTACAGCGGTAGTGATGATAACAACGCCCCCCTTCATCGCTTAGGTTCTGAGCAGTGGCAAAAAGCCAAACGCAAAGCCGCCGAACAAGTACGCGATGTTGCTGCTGAATTACTAGATATTTACGCCCGTCGTGCGGCTCGCGAAGGCTTTGCCTTTAGCGATCCTGGTGCCGATTATGCAACCTTTAGCGCCGCCTTTCCTTATGAAGAAACTACTGACCAGCTAACCGCTATTGACGCTGTGCGCCATGACATGCTAGCTGGCAAACCTATGGATCGCTTAATTTGTGGTGATGTTGGTTTTGGCAAAACTGAAGTAGCCATGCGTGCAGCCTTTATTGCAGTACAAAGCGGCAAACAAGTTGCTGTATTGGTGCCTACAACACTGCTAGCACAACAGCACTACAACAGTTTTCGTGACCGTTTTGCCGACTGGCCAGTAAAAGTTGAAGTTATGAGTCGCTTTAAAACAGCCAAAGAAATTAAGCAGGCTACTGACGACTTAGCTGAAGGCAAAGTCGATATATTGATTGGCACACACAAATTACTGCAAGGGGATGTGAAATTCAGCAACCTTGGCTTGGTTATTATTGATGAGGAACATCGTTTTGGTGTTCGCCAGAAAGAACAACTAAAAGCGCTACGTAGTGAAGTTGATATTCTCACGCTAACTGCCACCCCAATTCCACGCACATTGAATATGGCATTTGCAGGCATGCGTGACCTCTCAATTATTGCCACCCCTCCTGCTCGTCGTTTATCAGTACGCACCTTTGTAATGCAACGCCAAGATGCCATCGTAAAAGAGGCTCTACTTCGCGAGCTACTACGTGGAGGCCAAGTTTACTTCCTCCACAATGATGTAAAAACCATTGAAAAATGCGCCCAAGAGTTGGCCGAGTTAGTGCCAGAAGCGCGTATTGGTATAGGTCACGGCCAAATGCGCGAGCGCGAACTAGAACAAGTGATGAACGACTTTTATCACAAACGTTTCAATGTGTTAGTAGCCACCACCATTATTGAAACAGGCATTGATGTGCCAAGCGCCAATACTATTATTATTGATCGCGCAGACAAGTTCGGCTTAGCTCAGTTGCACCAATTACGCGGACGTGTTGGTCGCAGCCACCACCAAGCCTATGCTTATCTTCTAACACCTCCACCTAAACAAATGACTGAGGACGCGCAAAAACGCCTAGAAGCCATTGCGAACGCACAAGATCTAGGTGCAGGCTTTGTATTGGCCACACATGACCTAGAAATTCGTGGCGCAGGCGAGCTTTTAGGTGATGACCAAAGTGGTGAAATTCAAGCGATTGGCTTCACCCTTTATATGGAAATGCTAGAACAAGCAGTCAAAGCGATTCAAAGCGGCAAACAACCTGACCTTGATAAGCCATTAAGTACAGGCACCGAAGTTAACCTTAATATGCCATGTTTAATCCCTGATGAGTATCTACCTGACGTTCACGCTCGCCTTGTTTTGTACAAACGTATTGCTTCTGCTAAAAACGAAGAAGAACTGAAAGATTTACAAGTAGAAATGATTGACCGTTTTGGGTTACTTCCTGATTCAACCAAAGCGCTTATCCGCCAAACTGAAATTAAACTTGCCGCCGAAAAACTAGGTATTTTAAAAGTAGATGCGAATAATTTTGGTGGAAAATTAGAGTTTGCAGCAGATACCCCTGTAGACCCAATGAAACTTATTAAACTTATCCAAACTCAACCGAAAAAATATAAATTTGAAGGCGCCACAGTCTTTAAATTCCAAGCACCAATGGATGACAGCAAAGCACGCTTAAATACTGTAGAAGCCTTACTTGAGCAACTGGCTAAATAAATGTGGGCTAAGCAACTTATCAACTTGGGCCGAATTCCTAACCAAAACTTGGAGGAGGACGGCCCTGAAATACAGAGCCTAGCTCAAACCTATCAGAAAATTATAGATAGCTTGCCAGAGCCATTACCCATAGCCCTAGGTTGGCTTCTAATGAATAACATACCTAGTGTAAAGTTTTATGATATAGAGTGAATTATTTGCTTTAAAATTGAATCTATTGAACTAACTAACAAACGCATCATTGAAGAGTATACTAAACTTATTAATAGCTGCCCTAATAATGAAATAAAAGAATTTCTTATTGCGGGTTTTGAAAACTGGATAGAACAAAAAAGCAGTAAATAAAAACTCAGATGGCATATAAAATTCAACATGTATTGAAATGCCCTGCATTACTTTAAAAGCAGGGCAGATAGCTCAAAAAAATCTCTATATCCATGGCGAAAACATATACTCTATATTAGTAAAGATTTTATAAAAAGCAGAAACTAAATACAGAAGAGGCTTTCTCTTGCAGTATATACAGCCAAATAATTTAATTTAAGATACTCATCACTTTATTAAACGAAGATAGCACTCAAAAAGCTATACAATTAATTAATAAATTAAAAATCATGATTACCATCATTACAAT